>NZ_JAWDIY010000032.1:0-52210 GCF_032380655.1 Diplocloster hominis
ACGCAGTTATTATATGCGGTAATTGGAAAAATCATACAACATTAATATTTTAGAGGAAAAAGCCAATTACATACATTTCCTACAAAGCGGTTGCTCCAGCCATCTATATATGTTAAAATATACCTATAATATGGATAAGTCGGATGATGGATATGGGAGAGACTGTGTAAAGCAGCGCCGAAGGGGAATTGCAAAAACTCTCAGGCAAAAGGACCGTACCCGGACGAGACTCTGGAAAAGCAAGATCACCGAAGAGGCATGCTCCTATTAGGGAGTAATCTTTCAGGTAAACAGACAGAGGCATACGAAAGCTTTTTTCGTATGTCTTTATTTATTTCATAGAAAATGCTCCTATGAAATAAAAACGCTCCGCGGGGATCGCACTACGGCGGAAAGGAAGATGCCGCTCCCTTTATCATCATCCGCTTATCTATAACAAGGTAGTTTCATCTATCAGGAGGGAGTGAGTACATGGAAAAAAAGACACCATTGTACGACAAACACGTGGAAAATCACGGGAAAATAGTGCCGTTTGCAGGTTATCTGCTCCCGGTGCAGTACGAGCAGGGGGTGATCGCGGAGCACATGGCGGTGCGTAAGGCATGCGGCCTGTTTGACGTATCCCACATGGGGGAAGTGCTCTTAACGGGCAGTGGCGCGCTGGCAAACTTAAATATGCTGCTGACCAATGATTTCACGAATATGTATGACGGCCAGGCGAGATACAGTCCGATGTGCAATGAGAACGGAGGGGTGATCGACGATCTGATCGTCTATAAGATCAGGGAAAACCACTATTTCATCGTGGTAAACGCGTCTAACCGGGAGAAAGATTTCGCCTGGATGAAAGCTCATCAACAGGAGGACGCATACTTTGAGGATCTGTCCGATCAGGTGGCGCAGATCGCTCTGCAGGGCCCCAGAGCCCATGAGATCCTGACGAAGCTTACGCCTGAGGAGAAGCTTCCGAAGAAATATTACAGCGCGGTCATGGACGGCAGAGTAGACGACATATCCTGTATTATATCGAAAACCGGTTATACGGGGGAAGACGGTTATGAGCTGTATATGAGTACAGGAGATGCGGGCAGAATGTGGGATCTTCTGCTTAATGCCGGCCGGGAAGAGGGACTGATTCCCTGCGGGCTGGGAGCCAGGGATACCCTGCGCCTGGAAGCCGCCATGCCTCTGTACGGACATGAGATGGACGATGAGATTACCCCGTTAGAGACCGGTCTTGGATTCGCAGTGAAGATGAATAAGGAAGATTTTATTGGCAAAAAAGCCCTGCTGGACAGGGGAGAACCGGTTAGAAAGCGGGTCGGCCTGAAAGTGACCGGCAGAGGGATCATAAGAGAGCAGGAAAAGGTGTTCGCGGATGGAAAGGAGATTGGTTTGACCACATCGGGAACCCACTGTCCATATCTTGGATATCCGGTGGCTATGGCGCTGCTGCCGGTGGAGTATACGGACATCGGCACAAAAGTAGAGGTGGAAGTCAGGAACAGGATGGTCGGGGCAGAAGTAATCCCCATCCCGTTTTATAAAAGAGAAAAGAAATAGTATGCTCAAGCTAATCGGTTCAAGAGAAATAATATTTAAATTAAATGATAATTAAAATTAATAGAAAACAGGAGGAAATAAACATGAATATTCCAAAGGAGTTAAAGTATTCAAAATCCCATGAGTGGCTGCTTTTTGAGGATGAAACCACGGTAACGATCGGTCTGACGGATTATGCTCAGAAGGAATTAGGGGATCTGGTCTTCGTGAACCTGCCGGAAGAAGGGGATGAAGTAACCGCCGGGGAAAGTTTTGCCGATGTGGAATCCGTAAAGGCTGTTTCCGACGTATATTCACCTGTCAGCGGAACCGTAGCTGCCATTCATGAAGAACTGCTGGACTGTCCGGAATCGATTAACGAACAGCCTTACGACGCCTGGTTTATCAAAGTTAAGAACATCACCGGACAGGAAACTTTGATGGATGCGGCAGAATATGAAGCCTATCTGGAAGAACTGTAGGCGCATAGCGGATGGCGTAACCGATTAAATGAAGGAGGATCGTTCATGGGGCGTTATGTAACAAATACAAAAGAGGAGCAGCTTGAGATGCTGCATGCGATCGGCTATGACAGTTTTGACGACTTGTACCGTGATGTGCCGGAGCAGATGCAGATTCACGGGGATTTAAAGATTCCCGCCGGCATGTCCGAGCTGGAAGTTTTAAAGAAGCTTGAGGGGATGGCGGCGAAGAACACGGTATTTCCCCATATCTTCCGGGGGGCGGGAGCCTATCACCATTACATTCCGGCCATCGTAAACAGTGTGACGGAGAAAGAAGATTTTGTCACCGCCTACACGCCGTACCAGGCTGAGATCAGTCAGGGAAATTTACAGTCGATCTTCGAATACCAGACGATGATCTGTGAGCTGACCGGTCTGGATGCCTCCAATGCCTCCGTTTACGATGGAGCTACTGCGGCGGCGGAGGGAGTTCTGATGTGTCTGGACCGGAAGAGAACCGGGATTCTGGTTTCGGCAGCTGTGAACCCTCAGGTGCTGGAGACGATACAGACTTATTGTTACGGCAGAAATATAGAGGTTCAGATCATACCGGAAAAAGACGGCGCAACCGATACGCAGGCACTGAAAGAAATGCTGGATGCGCAGACTGCCTGTGTCTACATACAGCAGCCCAATTACTACGGCATCCTGGAGGATGTGGAGGAAATCGGCAGTCTGGTCCACGAGGGGAAAGCAAAATATGTGGTCGGGTGCAATCCCATCTCCCTGGCCGTATTAAAAACTCCGGGAGAATATCATGCGGATGTGGCAGTGGGCGAGGGGCAGCCTCTTGGAATGCCGATGGGATTCGGCGGCCCGTATCTGGGGTTTATGGCGGCCAAACAGGATATGCTGCGGAAACTGCCCGGCCGGATCGTCGGCCAGACCGTGGATACCCAGGGGAAAAGAGGATTCGTACTGACCCTTCAGGCCAGAGAACAGCATATCCGCAGGGAGAAGGCCAGCAGCAATATCTGCTCCAACGAGGCCCTGTGCGCGATGAAGGCTTCTGTCTATATGGCGGCTATGGGGCCGGAAGGAATGAGACGGGCAGCCATAAACAGCGCATCTATGGCCCATTATCTGGCAGAGAAGCTTCAGGAAGCGGGATGTGCGGTAAAATACAGCCGTCCGTTCTTTCATGAATTTGTAACCCGGTGCCCGGCGGATACCGGGGTGCTTCTGACGCGGCTGGAAGAGGAAGGAATCCTGGGAGGGCTGCCCTTAAGTGACAGGGAACTTCTGTGGTGTGCCACGGAATTGAATACCAAAGAAGAGATTGACCGCCTGGCAGGAATCGTAAAGGAGGTGTGCAGCAGATGAAACTGATCTTTGAGCGCAGCGTGAGAGGGAGAGGCTGTTCGGTGCTTCCTGAATGCGAAGTTCCGGTCTGGGACTTCCGGGAATATGGGAGGGAAAAGGAACTGCGGCTTCCCGAGGTTTCTGAAAATGATATCAGCCGGCATTATACCGAGCTGGCGAAGCGGACCCACGGAGTCAATGACGGCTTTTATCCTCTGGGCTCCTGCACGATGAAATATAACCCGAAAATCAATGAGCGGACGGCGGCTCTCGCCGGATTTACCGGAGTACATCCGCTTCAGCCGGAGCATACCGTCCAGGGATGCCTGGAGGTGTTAAAAACAGCGGAACAGGTTTTCTGTGAGATCACGGGCATGGACCGGATGACTTTCCAGCCGGCAGCCGGCGCCCATGGGGAATTCACCGGCCTGCTGCTGATCAAGGCTTACCATGACAGCAGGAACGATGAGAAGCGTACGAAGATCATTGTTCCGGACTCGGCGCATGGGACGAATCCGGCCAGCGCGGTGATGGCTGGTTATACCGTGGTCAATATCCCCTCCGATCCGGATGGCTGCGTGGATCTTCAAAAGCTTCGGGAGGCGGTGGGAGAGGATACGGCAGGCCTTATGCTGACGAATCCTAACACGGTAGGCCTGTTTGATAAAAATATTCTGGAAATCACCAGGATTGTCCACGATGCCGGCGGTCTGGTCTACTATGACGGGGCAAACTTAAATGCCATTATGGGTGTTACCCGCCCGGGGGACATGGGCTTTGACGTGATCCATCTGAATCTGCACAAGACGTTCTCGACTCCTCACGGCGGGGGAGGTCCGGGCAGCGGGCCGGTAGGCTGTAAGGATTTTCTGGCGCGGTTTCTGCCGTCGGCGCAGGTGGAGGGGGACGGACCCTATACCTTCACCAGGCAGCCGGATTCCATCGGTATGGTAAAGGCCTTCTATGGGAACTTCCTGGTAGTCGTGAAGGCTCTGACCTACGCGCTTATGCTTGGAAAGGATGGCCTGTTGGAAGCCAGTCGGAATGCGGTTTTAAATGCCAACTATCTGATGGAAAAACTGGCGGATAAATATAAGATGCCGTACCATCGGACCTGTATGCACGAGTTCGTCATGAGCCTGGAACAGGAGCATGAACAGATCGATGTGTCGGCCATGGATATCGCGAAAGCATTGCTGGATTATGGAATCCATCCGCCGACCATGTATTTTCCTCTGATCGTTGCGGAAGCTCTGATGGTGGAACCTACGGAAACGGAGTCAAAGGAGAATCTGGATGAGATCGTCCGGGCGTTTGATGAAATATACGAGCAGGCCGGAACGAATCCTGAAGTGGTTAAAGCAGCGCCTCATGTGACGCCTGTGGGCCGGCTGGACGAAGTACAGGCAGCCAGGAAACCCCATCTGAAATACAGCTATGATGAATAAAAGGACGATACTGGTTCATAATGGGACGAATCCCTACCGGAATCTGGCGCTGGAAAACTATCTGATGGACCTGGTGGAGGAACACGAGTGTATCCTTTATCTCTGGCAGAACCGCAGGACTGTGGTTATCGGAAGAAACCAGAACGCATGGAAAGAGTGCCGGACCAGGAGCCTTTCTGAGGATGGAGGGTTTTTGGCCAGACGCTTGTCCGGCGGCGGCGCGGTTTTCCATGATCTGGGAAACCTGAATTTTACGTTTATAGCAAGGCAGCCGTATTATGATGTGGACCGTCAGCTGGCCGTGATCCTGGAGGCTGTGCGCATGTGTGAGATCCGTGCGGAAAAGTCCGGCAGAAATGATCTGGAAGCGGAGGGCAGAAAGTTTTCCGGCAATGCGTTTTACCAGGCGGCCGGTGTGGGATGCCACCACGGTACGCTGCTGATCCGGGTGGATCAGCAGCAGCTGGCCCGATATCTGAACGTATCTTCACAGAAGCTGAAGGCGAAAAGTGTGGACTCCGTCCGCTCGAGAGTGGTGAATCTGGCCGATCTGAACCCGCAGGTTACGGTGGCGGGGATGAAAGAAAAATTGGAGCTGGCTTTTGCGAAGGTGTATGAAGGGCCTGTCCGGCCGATGGACCCTTCCCGTATCCGCGTCGAAAAACTGGAAGCGCTGGAGAATAAATTTTCCTCCTGGGAATGGAATTATGGACAAAGGCTTCCGTTCCAGCATGAGATATCCCATCGCTTCTCCTGGGGAGAGGTACAGCTGCATCTGGCGGTAAACGAAGGGAAAATACAACACGCTCAGATATATTCGGACGCCCTGGATACGGAATATATACCGAAACTGGCGGCAGCGTTAGATGGAGTGCTATATGAACCGGAGTCCCTGAAAGCTGCGGCACAAAAAGTCTCTGCTATGAACTCCATGCAGGAGATGATGAGACAGAACATCACCGGTATACTGCCGGTCCTGTTCGAATAGCGGGTTAGAAATTATAGCCGGAGGAGAGGAGACTGTCCCCGGATGCCGTCTGGAACAGAGTTTAAAAATACCGGAAAAAGAACGAATAACAGCAGAAAATAACCGCAAAACATGGCTAATCAAGAGATAAAAGCAGGGAGGCAAGAATGGCTGAACAATATGATCTTATCGTGATCGGTGCCGGGCCGGCGGGCTATCCCGCGGCGTTAAAAGCTGCCGGTATGGGAAAAAAAGTCGCGGTGGTGGATGCCGGCGGAGTGGGCGGCACCTGTCTGAACCGGGGCTGTATACCGACTAAGACGATTCTGCATACGGCGCTGCTCGTTCAGGAGCTGAAGCAGGGAGAGCGGATCGGTCTCACAGGCGCCGGACCGGCTATCCATTATCAGAAATTAAGGGAGCGAAAAGAAGAGGTAGTCCGGACCTTGCAGGACGGAATAATGAAGTTATTTCAAAAGAATAAAGTCACCCTGTATCAGGGAAGCGCACGGATCACGTCACAGAAAACGGTTAAAATCACAGGTATGGGCGAAGAGGCGGAAGAGCTGACCGGAGATAAAATCCTGATCGCTACAGGTTCCCGGCCGGCCAGCCCGCCGATTCCCGGTGCCGGACTTAAGGGAGTCATGAACAGTGATGAGCTTCTGGAAATGAAAGGAGATCTCTTTAAGAGGCTTGTGATTATCGGCGGGGGCGTCATCGGTATGGAATTTGCCACCGCATACCAGGCAATGGGATGTCAGGTGACGGTATTGGAGAGCATGGAGAGAATTCTCCCGGGCATGGACCGGGAAATTTCACAAAACCTGAAGATGATTATGAAGAAACGGGGAGCGGACATTTACACGGGTGCTCTGGTAAAGGAAATCGTGAAAACAACCGGGGGGCTTACGTGTACCTATACGGAAAAGGGTAAGGAGTGTGAGGTGTCAGCGGATGCGGTACTTATCGCTACAGGCCGCTGGGCGAATACGGAAGGGCTGTTTGAGGATGAAATGTCACCGGAGATGGATCGGGGCTGTATCCTGGTGGACCAGCATTTTGAAACCAGTATACCGGGTATCTATGCGGCCGGCGATGTGACTGGAGGTGTACAGCTGGCCCATGCGGCTACGGCCGAGGCGCTGACCGCGGTGGCGGCTATGTTCAGCGAACCGGCAACCATCTGCCTGGGAACTGTACCGGGATGCGTATATACAGATCCGGAGATCGCCACTGCGGGGCTGACCGCGGATGAGGCAAAGGAGCAGGGGATTCCTGTGAAGATATGCAAATATCCCATGTCCGCGAATGGAAAATCTGTGCTTTCCCTGCAGGAGCGGGGATTTGTGAAAGTGCTGGCGGACCCGGACAGTGGAAGGGTTCTGGGAGCACAGATGATGTGCGCCCGGGCTACGGATATGATCAGCCAGTTTGTGCAGGCGATTGAGATGGGGCTGACGCTTGAGAACCTGGGGAATGTGATTTATCCGCATCCGACTTTTTCTGAGGCTATTGGGGAGGTGAGCCGGGGATAGGGGGGGCCTGATAAGGGGCCGGGAGGAGAGGGAAGGTACGCGGCCATGCAAAGCCGGGCGTCCAATCTCGTGGGGCCGAATCGCTTCGGCCGGACCTAAGAACAGGTAACTCCGATGCAGGGAGAACCTCTTATTGGCAGGGCCTGGAACAAACTCGCCACAATACGGCTCGGACAGTGTTCCAGGCCCTGCGAGGTTCTCCCTGCATCTGCGTAACCTGTTCTAAGGCCCGGTCTCAAGCGATTCGGCCCCACGAGATTGGACGCCCGGCTCCGCATGGCCGCGTACCTTCCCTCTCCTCCCTGCTTTATAGCAGGCTGGGTTGCTTTTGTATGCGGAGTTAGATGAGATGTGTTGTCTTGTGCTTGGCAGGAGGCGCTCCCGGATGATTGGTACACAGCGTTTGATGAGAGGGCTGGGGGGAGGGGTGAGATTGTTTTTTATTTAGATAGGGGTTTGTTTATCTGCCGGCTTTTGGAGTTGGGGCAGTTTTTTTATTTTTAATGTTTCTTTCATGTTTTTGTTATATTATATTAGTAGCTTAAAAAATAGACAGGTTGGCAGTGGAAGGAGAGCGGATTCATGCGTTTGCTGGTAGCGGAGGATGAAAAACATTTGAACGATGTGATAACAAAAATTCTGATCAAGAACCACTATACGGTGGATTCCTGCCGTGATGGGGAGGAAGCACTGGATTGCCTCAGAGGGGCGGAATATGACGCTTGTATCCTGGATATTATGATGCCGAAGGTCAGCGGGCTGGAAGTTTTGAAAAAGCTGCGGGCGTCTGGCAGCAGGATTCCGGTCCTTTTGCTGACTGCGCTGGATCGGGTGGAGGATCGGGTGAACGGGCTGGATGCGGGGGCGGATGATTATCTGGTGAAACCCTTTGCTTTTGATGAGCTGCTGGCCAGGATAAGGGTTATGCTGCGCAGGGAGGGGGGACGTACGGATCACTGTTACCGGGTGGCGAATCTTACGGTGGATTGTGACGCGCGAACGGTGTATAGGGATCAGCAGGAGATCGCTCTGTCCTCCAGGGAATTTTCTATTCTGGAATATCTGGTTCATAATCAGGGGATCGTTTTGAGCAGGGACAGGATCGAACAGCATATCTGGAATTATGACTACGAAGGGGGGTCCAATGTGGTGGATGTTTATATCCGGTATCTGCGGAAAAAAATTGATGACGGTTTCGAGCCGAAGCTGATACACACGGTGCGTGGAGCAGGCTATGTGCTGAAAGTATGATTCGGATGATTCGGCAGGGTTGAGTGTGACTGACGAAGGAAAGAATGTGCCTATGAAGAATATATCGATAAAATCTAAAATAACGATCTGGTATACGATCTTTATGACGCTTCTGGTGATCCTGGTGCTGTGGTTTTTGTTTTTTATCAGCGGAAACAGGGTCCTTTCGGATGCGAAACAGCGCCTGAAGGGTGCTGTCACGGAGAGTTTCCGGGAGATTGATTATGAGGAGGGCAGGTTGGAGTTCGATCATGATCTGCTGGATTATCTGGGACAGGGAATCTATCTTTCTGTCTATGATTCGGAAGGGAGGTTCCTGTATGGGAGGACTCCTTCCCAGTTCCAGGGGGATTCTGTGCTGGTTATGGATGAACTCAGACAGGCGGATTCCAGCCAGGCCCATTGGTATTATTATGATTACTGCAATCCGATCGAAGGGTATGGCAATGTGTGGATTCGCGGGATTACCTCTCAGGAACAGACGGACAGCGCTTTGAGCACGGTAGTCCGGCTGGCCCTGGTACTGCTTCCGTTTCTGGTGCTGTGTATCGCGGCGGGAGGCTACCTGATTATCAGAAGGGCCCTGGCACCGCTGTCAGACATCACCGGTACGGCGCAGAGAATCAGCAGCGGTAAGGATCTGTCACAGAGGATCTGCCTGGGTGACGGTGGGGATGAGGTTCATGGGCTGGCTCATACGTTTGACCGTATGATGGACCGGCTGCAGGAATCTTTTGAAAATGAGAAGCAGTTTACCTCGGATGTTTCCCATGAACTGCGCACTCCGGTTTCAGTGATACTCACACAGAGTGAATACGCACTTCATGTACAGGAAGAACCGGAGGAGATGAAATATAGTCTGCAGGTTATACGCCAGCAGGCTCTGAAAATGTCCGCGCTGATTTCGCAGCTTTTGACGCTGGCAAGGGCGGATAGCGGAAGACAGAAGGTGCATAAGGAGGTTTTGAACCTCAGCGAACTGACACAGATGACCGCAGAAGAACTGATCAATCAGGCGGCTGCCAGGAACATCACAGTCAAGACCAGGATTCAGCCCGGGATTATGGTGGTGGCTGACCAGACGATGATGATGCGCCTGTGGATGAATCTGATCTCTAACAGTATCTCATATGGGAAAGAGAACGGTCAAATACTGGTCACTTTATCAGAAGAAGAGGGACAGATTCAAGGATCTGTCGAGGATGACGGGATCGGCATTCCGCAGGATCAGCTGGATAAGATTTGGAACCGGTTCTATCAGGTGGACACCTCCCGCAGCGCCGAAGAGGGGAAGGGCGCCGGGCTGGGACTGCCTATGGTAAAATGGATCGTCCAGGCCCACGGCGGTGAAATCACGGTGAAAAGCGTATTGCATGAGGGGAGTATCTTTTCATTTACTATTCCGGCTAATGAATGAGAAAGGAAATCTGATCAGTCACAGGAGGACTCTAAATGAGCATTGCTAGGGTATTATTTAAAGCGGCTGTAAAAAACGGTAAAATGGAAAATCGCGGATTCAAAGGAATATTTGGAGGTGTAATCGTATGACCTATACATATCATTATAAGTCACCTTTGGGTGGTATCACGCTTTCGGGCAATGGGAAAGAGCTTACAGGTCTTTGGTTTGACGGACAAAAATACTTTGGGGATACTCTTCCAAACGAATATGAGGAAAAGACCTTGCCGGTATTTGAGCAGACGGCCCGCTGGCTCGATATTTACTTCAGCGGTAAGGACCCCGGCTTCACTCCGCCCCTGTCTATGGAAACAACACCATTCCGTAAAAAGGTGTGGGAAATTATGCTGACTATTCCGTTTGGACAGACCATGACATACGGGGAAATAGCAGACAAAATTGCAAAACAAAAAGGTCTGCTTAAAATGTCCGCGCAGGCTGTCGGCGGCGCAGTGGGACACAATTCTATTTCACTGATTATCCCCTGCCACCGTGTTGTGGGTACAAACGGCAGCCTCACAGGCTACGCAGGCGGTGTTGATAAGAAAGTGCAGCTGCTTACAATGGAGAAAGTGGATATGTCCTCATTCTTTGTTCCAAAGAAGGGAACGGCATTGTGATTTCGGCAGATGCCGATGAAAGGAACGGTGGGAACCGGACAGGATTTATGCCATATAGAGAAAACGGGGAAGTACCTTTTGATGAATATTGCTAAGGAATGGAGAAAGGAAATAAAGTTTATTTATAATTTTAATGTTCTTTTAATATATGATACTTATACTTTAATTAGCAAGACGGATTAAATAATATTTCATGTATTGAAAGGAGTTCAAAAAATATGAAAAAGAGAGCATTCTATACACTGTTTCCAATACTCGGCTTATCTGCCATTCTGCTGATCGGGTGTGGTTCCAGGGAGGAAGTCCCGCCTGTTACACAGCAGATCGCCGCTTCCAAGGAGACGGCCCAGCCTGAGAAAAGCGCAGCGTCCGTAGATGTAACCCAGAATGAATTAAACAACAGCGCCCAGCCGGCCAAGGGGGAAGGGGTGCCGATCCAGTCACAGGAAGGCCAGCCATCAAGCGGCGCAACGGCCTCAGGTTTCATCGGTGAGGAAAAGGCGAAGCAGATTGCCCTGTCCCACGCCGGAGTCAGCGATGCGGATATTTCTTATATGAAGGTCAAACTGGACACCGATGACGGAAAGAGCGAATATGAAGTCGAGTTCTATTCCGGGAATAAAGAATATGATTATGATATTGATGCCGTATCGGGAACCATTTTAAGCATCGATTACGATATTGAGTCCAGGGAGTTTGCCGGAGCAGATATGCCGGCCGGTTTGATCAGTGAAGAGGAGGCCGGGAAGGCTGCTCTTGGCGACGCAGGTGTCGGGGAAAGCGATCTTTCCTATCTGAAAACGGAACTGGATTTCGATGATGGAGTATACCGATATGAGGTAGAATTCTATGCGGATAACCAAAAGTATGAGTATGATATCGATGCCTCCAGCGGAGAAATCCTAAGCAAAAGCTCCGAATTGAAAAATAAAACAGCCGGCGCCGGCGCTTCCGCTTCGCAGATCAGTGAGAGTGATGCAAGGCAGATCGCGCTTCAGAAAGTGCCGGGAGCTTCTGATTCGGATATCCGGATGAAACTGGATAAGGAAGACGGCAGACTCGTCTATGAAGGGAAAATTATTTACAATGACATGGAATATGAATTCGAAATAGATACCACTGACGGTTCGGTGCTGAAATGGGAGGAAGAATCAGTATTTAACTGATTCGGTGAGCGGCTCCCGGCTATATAAAATGCGGTTCTATCCAAAGAGGAGGAAGAGACGCATGATATATGGCCGGGAGTCTTTATTTATTTCATAGGAAAGTACTCCTATGAAATAAAAAGCTCCGCGGGGATCGCACTACGGCGGAAAGGAAGATGCCGCTTACGCGGCCCGCCGTAGGCGGAGAGTTTCGCAAGCAAAACTCTTTTTATTCCATCCGCTGAAGCAAAGAACGCAGAGTGAATAATGTCCATACTAATCCATATAATAATTTCAGCGGTACAATGGATTGGAAGTGTTATACATTATAAAGCTGTGTGAAACGATGTCCGGCAGTAAACAAGCAAGATTCAATGGTAAATGGACTATTGAGAAAGCAGAGGAAACTAATATGAGCGGAATTCATGTTTTTGAAGAGTATTTGGAGAAGATAGAGGATTTGACCCAGCAGGCGAGAGTAGCGGAAGTTTTAAAATGGGTGATGGATAAATTCCCGGAATTAGCACCTAAAGTTGCGTGGAACCAGCCCATGTTTACCGAGCATGGGACCTTTATCATCGGTTTTAGCGTGTCAAAGCAGCATATGGCAGTCTCACCGGAAAGGGCCGGAATTGAGCATTTTTCGGATGAGATAGTAAAAGCGGGATATGAGCACAGCCAGCAGTTAGTACGTATCCCGTGGAACAAACCGGTGGATTTTTCTTTGCTTAAACGGATGATAACCTATAATAAGCATGACAAAGCGGAATGCACTACATTCTGGCGGAAGTAGCCTTTCCGTTTGATTTGTTTTACGAATGATACGGTTATATTTTCCATACTGGGAATCAACAGAAAACATATGTTACCCGGGTAAATAATGTGGCAGAAAGTTGTTGACAAAATATACTATGAATGCTAAGATTAAACTTATAAATAAGACTAAATAAACAAAATATAACAGAAATTTTTTTTGAATTATAATTTACCCGGGTAAAATAGGAGATGAAAGAATGAAAGCAACCAGATCAGATGTGGCAAAGCTGGCGGGCGTATCGACCGCGACAGTATCGAACGTACTGAATCAGTCAGGTAAAGTGAAAGAGGAAACGGTACATAAAGTAATGGAAGCTGTGAAAGTGCTGGATTACCGCCCGGATATGATAGCCAGAAGTATGTCCACCAATCGCACCATGCAGGTGGGAATCGTGCTGGAGGATATTTCAAATCCCTTTTTCGGGGAGATCGCCAGGGGATTCGAAAGCGCGGCAAATGAAAAAAATTATTTTGTAAATATCTGTACAGGTTTTAATAAACTGGATGACTATTTCGATAATTTTATCACACGCAGGCTGGACGGGGTTTTTGTGACGGCGATACCCTATAAATTCAAAGTAAATAAGCTGTATGATCTGGTAGACCGTGGAATTAAGATCGTAACCAGCGGCAATGTGGAGGTGGATTACCGCAGAATCGCTTCGATTGAAAACGATTATATCACCGCTATGAAGGAAGCGATAGAATACCTGTATGGAATGGGTCACAGGGAGATTGCTTATCTGAGTGGTCTGGGAAGGAACCTGCCTTACGATTTAAGATGTATCAGTTATAAGAACATGGTAAATAAACTGGAACTGCCCTGCCGGGATACCCTGCTGATCGACGGAAAATATCCTTATGCGACCAGCATGACGGAAGGCTACGACGCCGCGAACCGGCTGATGAATCTGGGACATAAATTTACGGCGGTTATCTGCGGTAATGACCTGATGGCGTTAGGCGCCATGAAAGCATTCCGGGAAAAGGGGTTTCTGATTCCGGAAGACGTATCGGTTATGGGGATTGACGGTATTTCCTTCGGAAAGTACTGGGAACCTTCGCTTACCACTATGGCAGTGGATCAGAACAGATTTGGTCGTAAAGCCTTTGAACTTCTGTATGCGGACATGATGGAAGACACGATCAGCTATTATCGGAATACGCTGGAACTGACTATTCGGAAATCAACTGCAAAATGCTGCAGATGATATATTAGAAAAGAAGAAAAAGGAGGAGGCAGGTTATTGCAAAGGGAAATAAAGAGGTAAATAAAAAGGAAAATGAAAAGAAAAGGGAGGTGGCTTTCCTGAGAAACAAAAAATAACTGTTTCCCAATACGGCCTCGGTGGAACGATAATCCGTGGAAAACAGCACAAATATTATATCATATGAAAATGGATAAAACAAGAATACAAAAACAGATTCATTTTTAACCTCATTTTTACGTCATTTTTAAAGGAATTTTTAAACTGATTTTCAAATTTATTAAAACGTTTTCACGAATACTTGGAGACATAAATCATGGATTCATAGAAAAGGAGAACAATCATGAAAAGGAGAAATCAAGCAATTTCCCTGTTATTGACAACTGTAATGACTTTCTCAATGATATTAAGCGGATGCGGTAATTCTGATACGGACAGCAAACAGAATGCAGGCGGACAGGCTGCGCAGCCGGATGCCGCAGCTTCAGCGGCGGCACCGGCTCCGGCAGACGGAACAGAAGCAGCCTGGGATACCGGCAAAGAAGATACGATCATATTATCCGTCATAAATAACTTCTATACAGCCGGAGAAAAAAAGCTGGCGGAAGAATACATGAAGCTTCATCCGGAGACAAAGGTGGTTGTGGATGTGATTTCCGATAACGACGCCTATCTGACGAAGATGGTAACCTCTTTGAGTGATGACAAGAAGGAGAACGCCCCGGATATCGTGCACGGTAATTTTGTGGGTATGGCTCTGACGAACAATAGCATGGATCTGGCCGTGGACAAAGGGTATCTGTATGATATGACCGAAATGCTGGATGAAGAAAATCCCTATAATGGGAATGCCAAGGTCAGGGATGTGTTTGAGGAGGATGACCTCACCCGGGTATTAAGCAACAGCGGCGGCAAATACCGGCCTTATCTGCCGTTTGATAAGATCGGATTTGCTTTTTTCTACAACAAAGACATCTTTGAAGCAAATAACATCCAGGTACCGGAAACTTATGAGGAAGTAGTGGAAGTATGCCAAAAGTTAAAAGACGCCGGATACGACGTACCGCTGTCGGCCGGATATGAGAGCTTCCGGCTGGGGAATACATTGGCTGACGCTATCTACCGCGCAAAAGAAGAGGAGTTTTTGATTCAGCCGGAAGACGCGCTCTGGGATGAAAATACGATGGCTTCCAATAAAGGTTTCAAATTCGACGAAGCCCGGCCGAACTGTGATCAGTTCTGTGTGTTAAGCCCTGAGAGGATGCTGAAATACGGAATTGAAAATGGAGCGGACACGCCGGAAAATAAGGCAATGTGGACCGAGTTCCAGAAGCTGGGCCAGTATTTCCCGAAAAACTGGATCGCAGCGGAGAGTACCCAGTGTATCGCCGACTTTGAATCCCAGATTTCCCCGATGCTATATCAGGCCAGTTTTAATGCGGGACTGATCTTAAGTGATATCAACCAGCTGTCAGGAGACATGGCATTTGACTGGGCAACATTCCAGATCAATTCCTTTGAGAATCCGCCGGAAGGTTTCCAGAAAGATCTGAGAAGCTACTGGGATTTTGGAAATATCATGAGTATCATCGATAAAGAGGACAGCGACCATATGGCCAGAGTGAAGGATTTCTACAAATTCTGGTATTCGCCGGAGGGTGCACAGCTCTGCTATGAGGAGACGCTGACCAACGGTAATTACGTGCAGGGTCCCTGTGTCATCAAAGGAGTAACATTAAGTGAAGAACTGGAAGGAATTCTGGCAGGATTCGAGCCGGTAGCTCCTTCAAAAGAGTGGAATTCAATTACCGGGCTGGAGCGGTCCAATCAGGCTGACATACCAAAATTCAATGATGCTGTTATCCGCTATACCAATAAGGAGCTGGATGTGGATGGTCTGTTAAAAGAGCTTGATCCCATCTATTCGAATTATAACCAGGATGCGAAGACAGCGGGCGGCTATGACCTTAATCCCGCTACCGATGATACGCCGAAAGAATAACCATTTAAGGAATCAGGGGTGCCGGCTCTGAGCCGCGGCACCCCTGAGTTAAAAAGACGAGGAGGATGGTTGTGAAAAAATCAATACTTGCAAAATTGCTGCCGTACCTGTTTCTGACGCCTACCTTGATTTTGATGGCAGTGTTTTCTTATTATGCCATCGGAAACGCGGTATATACGTCATTTACGGACTCCACCTTCGGAGTGTCTTCTACGATGGTGGGATTTACGAATTATATCGCGGCATTCAAAGATGAAATGTTTTTGACTTCCTTTAAAAATCAGGCGATTATAACGGTGATGGCCGTATTGAACAGTGTCTTTTTCCCGCTTTTCGCATCGGAAATCCTGTTCTTTATCAAACATAAGAAAGTGGCCGGCTTTATCAAAACCGCTTTTGTCATCCCTATGCTGATTCCACAGATCGTGACGATTCTGATATGGAAATATTTATATAATCCGAATTTTGGCTTCAATTCTATATTACGGGCGCTCGGAATGGGCGGACTGACACATAACTGGCTGAACGAAAAATCTACGGCTTTGATCTGTATCATTCTGATCGGATTTCCGTTTATTTCCAGTATGTATTTTCTGATTATGCATACGGGGCTGAATGCGATCGGAGATGAATTATATGAGGCGGCTATCGTGGACGGAGCTACTTCGATGGAAGTCGTGCGCTATATACATTTTCCCAATATGAAATCTTATATCAAAGTGGTGGTCACCCTGTCCCTGATCGGCAGCCTGTCCGGATTCGGACTGATTGCCGCCACGACGGGAGGAGGGCCCGGATATTCTACCATGATACCGGCCCTGCAGATGTATAAGATCGCTTTCGGGGATGGGAAGTTTGGATACGCGTCGGCTCTGGGGGTGGTTTTATTTATCGTGATCATCCTTCTGACCCTGGCATCCAGAAAACTGCTGGGAGAGGAGGAATAATATGCGCAGTCACAGAAAAATAGGCGTTGGATATCTTTTAAGCAGATTGTTACTGATTCTTCTGCTGGCCGCTACTTTTTTCCCGGTTCTCATGATGATCAATATGTCACTGAAACCGAATGTTATGATCGTAAATGATTTTCTGGGGTTACCGGAGAAGATATACTGGATTAATTTTCAGAAAGCATTTCACTTTGTGATACGGCCGATCTTCAATTCCATGTTTGTATGCCTGATTTCCCTGATCCTGATTCTGATCGTGGTGGCGCTGTCGGGCTATACGTTTGGCCGCATGGAATTCAAAGGAAGAAAACTTTTATATACCCTGGTGCTGGCTGTTATGATGATCCCCTATACACTTTTAATCATCCCCAGCTATAACATTGTAAATGGGATGCACCTGTTAAATACTTTCTGGGCACTGATTATCCCATATGTGTCCGGGCAGCAGATATTTGGAATTATCCTGGCGGAGGCTTTTTACCGAAGCCTGCCGGGTGATATGTTCGAGGCAGCCAGAATCGACGGTGCCAGTGAGACCTATGCCTTTGTGAAAATCGCGGTTCCGCTTTCGAAGCCGATTCTGATTACCGTGGGAATCACGGCGGTAGTCGCCATGTACAACGATTATATCTGGCCCACGGTTGCCATAACCGGCGGAGATGAGATGAAGACATTCTGTCAGATCGTATTTAATAACGCGGCGGGGAAAGGGGCGACGGACATGGGTCTGATCGCGGCGGCGTTCCTGATCGGGACGATACCGCTGCTGGTGGCCACTTCCAGCTGCCTGAAGTACTATGTGCAGGGAATGATGGTAGGGGCGGTCAAGGGATAGACAAATAACAAAACCCGCATGAAGACAGAAAGGAGACAAGAAAGGCAAATGCAGAATTTAAACAGCAGGCTTATGATGACCTGTGAATACTTGGAAACGCCTGTGGGGATCATGAACCCGAGCCCCAGATTTTCCTGGAGGATAGAGGGGGAGCTGCGGAACACCTGTCAGACATCTTACCGGATCCGGGTTTTCCTGATATCAGGAGCTAAGAAAGAGGAGGTCTGGGACAGTAAAGAACACATGTCCGGACGATGTGCCGCGATCGAATATAACGGGGAGCCATTAAAGAGCCGCGGACAGTATATATGGGAAGTAACCGTAGGACTGGAGCAAGCGGACAAAACCGAATATGAGATAACCGGAACCAGCCGGTTCGAGATGGGGCAGCTCACGAAAGAGGACTGGAAGGGAATCTGGATCGGAGAGCCGGCGCCGGTGAATGGGAGGGCTCCTATGTTCAGGAGCAGTTTCCAGGTCAGGGAGCCATTTGGGCAGGGCAGGCTTTATATCAGTGGAATAGGATACTTTGAAGCATACATAAATGGGTCAAAAATTACAGACAGCATGCTGGACCCCGGCTGGACGGATTACCGGAAGACGGTACTCTATCGCGCAGTTGATATCTCCGCTTTGCTGGTACCAGGAGAAAATGTGCTGGCGGTGGTGCTGGGGGAAGGGTGGCTTGGTAATGCCCATGAGAGCTTTAAAGATCTGATCGGCCGGCTGCCGGACTGGCTCGGTACACCGAAGCTGTTGTGTGATCTGTGGATCGACGGACGATGCGTGCTGGCATCGAACGGACAGGATTTCCGGGTCAGTGACGGGCCGATCCGACAGAACAATATCTATAATGGAGAATTTTATGACGCCGGACTCAGAAAGAATGGATGGATTGAGCGCGGTTATCAGGAAAAGGACGGCGAATGGAGCTTCGCGGTTCCGGTTCCGCCTCCGGGAGGTCGCCTCTGCTGCCAGCTGATGCCTCCCATCCGGGAAATAGGACGGCTGGAACCTGAGTATATCCGGCTCCTGGACGATCCTGACCATTATCATATGGTCGCCGACTTCGGTGTCAACCTGTCCGGCTGGGCGGAAATTAAGGTCAAGGGAAAGCCCGGACAGAAAGTAGTGCTGCGGTTTGCGGAGACTCTTAAGCCGGACGGTACAGTGAATCAGAAAAATCTGCGTGGGGCTCTGGCGGCAGATACCTATGTCATAGGAAGCAGCGGGCTGGAAACTTATCATCCGCATTTTACCTATCATGGATTCCGATACCTGCAGATCGAGATGGACCGTGAAGTCCGGATGGATTCGGTCCAGGCGGTAAAAGTCTGTTCGGATGTCAGGAGAAACGGCGCGTTCTGCTGCTCAGATGATATGCTCAACCGGATCTATGACGCGGTGATCCGAACAGAAGAAAATAATATGCACAGTATCCCCACAGATTGTCCTCAGCGAAATGAGAGGCTGGGCTGGCTGAACGATATGACCGTACGTTTTGAGGAGGGCCTCTATAATTTTGATACGATCCTGTTTTATGAGAAATGGCTTTGGGATATCGCGGATGCCCAGAAGGAAAATGGATGCATACCGGATACGATACCATATTATTTTGGGGACAGTCCTGCGTCCCATGTATCCAGCGTGTATCTGCTTTTGCCCTGGTATCTCTATCTGTTCTACGGGGATGAGCAGATCCTTCGCAGACATTATCCCGGTATGAAAAGATATCTGGAGTTCAAACTAAGCCAGCGCAGAGCCGACGGCCTGTTGGACGAAAAATATATGGGCGAGTGGGCGCCTCCTATGACCGAAGCGCAGTTGGGCTGGGGAGAGAACGCCGTGCCGAAGAATATCGCGCCGCAGCTGGTGACCACGTCGTACCTGTATTACGATTGTGAAATTATGCGAAAGGCCTCTCAAGTACTTGGCGATTCTGAGTATGGGAATTATTGTTACGGGCAGGCGGAATCAGTGAAAGAGGCGGTGAACCGGGCGTTTCTGCACGAGGAAGAGGGATATTATGACAAAAATTCCCAGGGAGCCAACCTGTTTCCTCTGCTTCTGGGGATAACGCCGGCCTGCTGCAGAGAAAAGGTGCTGCGTCATCTGCTGGATGATCTGATCGTTAAACGCGGTTATCATGTGTCGACGGGAAATCAGATGACCAAGTATCTCTATGATCTGTTAAACCAGGAGAAGCTGGATGAGGTGGCATATCAGTTAACGATACAGAAAACCTATCCCAGTATCGGATTTATGCTGGAGGAAGGCGCCACTACCATATGGGAGCGATGGGAAAACATGACGGGCGGCCATATGAATTCACACAGCCATCCGATGCTGGGCGCGTTCAGCACCTGGTTCCTGAAAGGGCTGGGGGGCATCCGCCCGGGTGATGATCCCCGGAAGCAGGAATACGAATTGGAGCCTGCGGTGATCAGGGAACTTTCCTTTGCAGAGGCCTCCCATACATTTATGAATGGAACTCTGGCCTGCCGGTGGGAACGGATGGATGACCGGGTGGTCATTCAGGCGGAAGTGCCCTGGAATACTTGTGTGAACTTAAAGATTCCGGAACCAGGGTTTCAGATTGCTGAGATCATAGTGGATGGAAATAGAATAATACCGGACAGCGACATGCAAGATATGCAGGATGCGGAAATGGCGGATGTACATAAGACAATCAGGCTTTCCAGCGGCCGTCACCGCATTGAATTAATTCCAGAGGAGATATGAGATGAATTCTGAACTAAAAAGATGTTCCCACATGTCTGTCTGTGAGGATAGTCACAAGCGTGAGGGAAAGAGGGAAGAATTCCAAAATCCCGGAGTTTCTTACCGGGGGAAACCTTTCTGGGCCTGGAACGGGAAACTTCAACGGGAGGAACTGTTCCGGCAGATCGATATTCTGGAGGAAATGGGATTCGGCGGCTTTTTCATGCATTCCAGAGTGGGATTGGAAACGGAATATCTGGGTGAGGAATGGTTCGCCCTGACAAATGAATGCGCGGATTACGGGGAAGGGAAGGGCATGCAGGCCTGGCTCTATGACGAGGACCGATGGCCATCGGGAACAGCCGGCGGTCTGGCCACGATTGAGGAAGCTTACCGCGCCTCTTTTTTGAAAATGACATCCATCGGGGCGGAACAGTTTACAACAAAGATCTGGAAGGAGAATCCGATCGCTGTATTCGCATGCATGGTCAACGGCTGCTGTTATCAGAAGGCCAGGAGACTGAAGGAAGGGGAGCTTCCCAGGGCCGGGGAAACAGTTCTTACGTTTTCTGTCATACCGGCACAGTGCAGTGAGGTATATAACGGATATACATATCTGGATACGATGAACAGGGAGGCGGTCGAACATTTTATACAGTTGACCCATGAGGCATATGCAGGGCGCTGCGGCGGCAGGATCGGGCGCGGGATACAGGGAATCTTTACCGACGAACCCCATCGCGGAGCCGTATTTTCCGAATTCTCCGGGGGCAGCAAACACGCACTGCCTTATACACCTGCACTCTTTACAGAGTTTAAAACACGCTTTGGTTATTCCCTGTTAGAATTCCTGCCGGAATTGTTTTTGTTAAAAGAAGGGCAGAAGCTGTCAAAGGTAAAATGGGATTATATGGAGCTGTGCCAGCAGCTTTTTCTGGAGAATTACGCAGAACCTATACGGAAATGGTGCGGGGATCATCAGCTGCTGTTTACCGGCCATGTGCTCCATGAGGACTCGCTGACGGCCCAGAGCATGATGCAGGGCTCCCTTATGAGATTCTATGAATATATGGATATACCCGGGGTAGATGTACTTTTTGAGGATAACCGCTGCTGGTGGATCGTAAAGCAGGCGGCTTCCGCCGCCAGACAGATGGGTAAGCCGCAGGTGCTGTCCGAATTATACGGATGTAGCGGCTGGAATGTCAGTCTGGAGGGATATAAGGCTATGGGGAACTGGCAGGCCTTTTTTGGTATTAATTTCCGCTGCCCTCATCTGTGCTGGTATACGATGAAGGGTGAGGCTAAACGGGATTATCCGGCCAGTATTTTCTTTCAGGCATCCTGGTACCGGGAATACCGGGCGGTGGAGGACTATTTTTCGCGGATTCATGTGTTCCTGGATGAATGGGAACCGGAATGCAGCCTTCTGGTAGTATATCCCATCGAGAGTGTTTGGGCCAGAATTTATGCGGGAGCATTTGACGGGATGGCGGCCGCCGATCCTGATATCAACAGACTGGAGATGGAATTCCAGGAATTATTCTATGGCCTGGTCAGCCATGGGATCGAGTTCGATTATGGGGACGAGGGATTATTGGCGGCTCACGGACGTGTGGAACAGCAGGAGCTGATCGTGGGAGCGTGCCGGTATCGGAAGATTCTGGTCGCGGGAATGGATACGATCCGATCCTCTACGCTTTTTTTGCTGGAGGACTTTCAGCGAAACGGCGGGCAGGTGATCTTCGCAGGGCATGTGCCGGACTATGTGGATGTAGGAAAAAGCGGACGTTGCGCGCAGCTGGCTGCTCATAGTGAATGGGTTCCCTGGGATATGGAGCAGATCGCTGCCGCCGGCGCTGACGGCGGCGAAGTAAAGGTACGTGCGGAGGATATGGATGTAAGTGAGATTCTGGTTCGAAGTTTTAAGAGTCCCCGGAGTGCGCAGACTACCCGGATATCCCGGCAGAATTTCCAGAGTTCCGATAATTCCCGTGCCCAGAATTCCTGGGAAAGGGCGGTAGTGGTCTTGAATACCAGCAAAGAGCAGAGCTTTAAGAACGTCAGAATCCAGTGGAACGCGATGGAATGTAAGAGCAATATGGTTACCATGGTTGAATACTGGGATGCAGCCGATGGACATACAGAAATTGTTGAGGTTCAAAGGGACGGACAGATAGAGAGTATAACGGCAGATTTTGCGCCATGTGAGATGAAGTTAATGCTGATCACACAAGCGGAGGAAAACCATATCACTTCAAAAACAGCACCCCGGAAAAATACGGATTTCATGCGGGTCCCGATGCCTGACCAATACGATTATCGTTTGTCGGAACAAAATATCTGTGTGTTAGACCGGGTTCAGGCGGAAGTGATTGAAAATGGCAAAGCGGTATATCGGACAGGACCTGAGGATGTATTGCGGGCCGATCAGAAGCTTAGAACTTATTTCGGAATTCCGGTGAGAGGGCCCAATATGCTCCAGCCGTGGTTTGAAGCCAGGCATAAGCAAAAGGATCAACCCCTTGGCAGGGTGAGATTGCTATATGAATGGGAGACAAGGGAATTACCAGATAATGTGGAGCTGGTTTTGGAAGAGCTTGATCATGTCAGACAGCTGTGTTTAAATGGAAAACCGGTGAAATGGAGCCGCAGCGGGGGATGGACGGATCCCTGCTTTTCCAGGATTCTGCTGCCAAAAAGGGATCTAAAGACCGGACAGAACAGTTTGATAATGGAATATGATTATCATAAGGGAAGTGGTTTGGAAGCAGTTTATCTGCTGGGAGACTTTGGAGTATACCTGGCGGAAGGATACAAACCGGTGCTGGATGAGATGCCCGAAAAAATCACAGCCGGTGATTTGACCAGCCAGGGATTCCCTTTTTATTCAGGGGGAGTGTCTTATTTGCTGCCGGACCCCATACCGGCGGGGAAGCGGGTAAGAATTTGGATTCATGATTGGAAAGGGAGTTGCCTGAAAGCAGTGGGGGATGCTGCGGTTCTGATCCCATGGGCACCGTACACCGCAGAGACGGATGGGTTATCAGAAGTGGAAGTGATAGTAAACCGGAAGAATACATTTGGGCCGCTTCATCAGAGACAGCGGCATCCGCCCTACTGTGAACCGGCTAGTTTTATGACCGAAGGCAATGACTGGTCGGACGGCTATATACTGGAACCTCAGGGGCTGCTGGAGCAGCCGGATATAGCCGTAGAGATGTATAATCAGTGATTATAGCCTGCTTAAGCTATACTACGAAATAGTCTCATTTGAGGAATTCTCCGCTATAGAAATACTTTTTCCTATAGAATAAAAAGGAGCCATACAGAATGCCGGCATTAAATCGTTGCATTGGCAAACTGTATGGTCTCTTTTGGATAAGTGTAAGGTTTCGCTCCAAAGTTTTTTCTCATAGTATCGTCGTTCTCCTTCTATGGTTTGCTTTTGGTTTGCGTATAAAGAATGGCATTACCACTAAGGATAATGCCAAAAACAATCATTTTGCAACTGTATTTGTAACCGTATCTGATTTCGTTTAAATTTCGCATCAGCTAATAAAATTTTTATACAGCTTTTATTTCCGGAATTTCTGTTTCGATTCGTTTTCCGCCACCAGACGCTGCGTTTCTGCGGAAGGATTGGAAATGACGGCAGTGTTTAATACCTCACAGGGGGGATTGGTCCGTACACTTTCTACCGCCGCGGTTACCGCAGCCACTTCGCCGCTCATGAATATGAGTGTATGACCGCCACAGCGTGTATTCCAGGTCCTGAATTCCACATCCGATGTTTTTAACATCTGATCTACCACCCGGACGGCGCTTGCATTGCCCAGAACTTCTACTAATCCAAATGCTCCGTATTTCATCGCGATACCCTTTCTCTTCCTTTATTTGTTAATCGTCATGGCCATGGAAATTTCCGTATCTGCAGCAGGCGCGGCGATAATGGAATGGTGTACGATCTTGGAAATGGGCTCCGCTGCTCTTAAAGCGGCTTCCATAGCGGCATTGACATCCGATATACTGCCCCTCATTTTCACGCAGGCTCCCCATTTTAAACGATTTCTCTCTACGCTTTGAATTCTGACATTGGCGGCCTTGGAAGCGGCATCCAGTGCTACATAACAGGCACACTGATTGTCCAGTTCAAAGATTCCGATGGCCTGGCCTTCATAATTTGTATTTTCAGCCATGATTTCCTCCTGGAAATTTTTTAGGTATGGGTGAACACTCTTCGGGTTCAACTTTCTTTTTTTTATTATAAAGGGATTTCCAATAAAATACAACAGCTTTTTCACAAATATATGTTGCTTTTTACATGAATTGTGTTGTTTCATGTTGGAGCCTTACGGAGAATGAAGATTAACCTTAGATATATTTGCGGTAGCCAGGGATGATGGCAGGGCTAAATAGGGAAGCGGTATGAAGCAGTATGGAGTAATAACAAAAATAGAAAAAATAACATAAATAGAAAAAAGAACCTGGTTTTGTACGACCCATTGTATTATACAGGGGGAAATGGGGGTACGGGAATGATATTTGCAGGTCCTTTTTCCTATGAAATGTAATGACTACTGTAATGGCGGCGGAATCAGCCGCTTATTTACAGAAATTATCGCACCATATCTCCTGAAGCGGGGGGATCTGTTCCAGCATGTGGGGAGCCAGCATACTCCAGATGACGCCGCGTGTGGGTTTCGGAAATTCGCTTCTGGTTTTGATGACACGGGTGGGGGTGATGATGTAGTCGATGGCAGTGTCGTAGGGCTGAACCTCCACGTCTACATCCACTACCTGGCAGTCATGGCCCACTACCGTGACCGGGGTATGGATGTCGACGACTCCGATGGTGTAGAACATGGCCCATTCCAGATCGAAGTAGCCGTGGCCTTTGCCGAATCGGATTCCGCTGGGAGTGATAGCGGAAGCGCCGGTAACCATCAGATCTATCTTACCGATTTCTTCTTTGATTTTTTTCAGGGTCATGTGCTTCCAGTATCTTTGCACGCCATCCAGGGTAGATGCGAAGTCCTCTTTTCCTTCGGGAATCCATTCGGGACGGATCAAAAAGACACCCCTGGTAATTCCGTAGTTGGTCATGAGAATGATCTTTTTGTCACGGATCGCCCGCTCACGGAAGCATTCCAGATTGTTGTCTGGAGTGATGAAGATTACTTTTGCATTTTTGTAAAAATCCTGCTGACAGAGCAGATCGGCACACTTGTCGCTGCCCTCGTAGTCGGTAATGAATTCAGCGAAATTCCAGCTGAAACGCGAATCCGGACGCGCGACCTTTCTTAATTCTTCCCAGATCATAATGCGGGCTTGTTTTGCATCCATTTTAGACATTTGTTTTCCTCCTTTTAGATCTGAATTTATATTTTTACTGATGACGTTTATTTGTGATGACGTTATTATCTGCTGATATCCGATGACATCTGATTTTAAATAATGATTTAAATGTCTTTGTTTTTCAGGTCTTTCAGAAAGGCCCAGATCTGAAATAGAAATACGCCAAATAGGGAAACGAGTGACAGATAGATCATAATGTCGAAAAATATACTGGAATAGTGCATAAGGTTTTCCTCCTTATTCCTTCATATTGGTGATCTTGGTTTTCAGAAGCTCATAATCAAAATTCTTTTTGCCCACGAAATGACCGATCAGGACTGTAACGGAGGAGACAGCCAGAGCGGAGAAGAAGCTGACCAGGCTGTTTCCCATGATGAACATAGGCAGGCCCGCGAGGATGCCCAGTATCGTGGCGACGGCTGCGATTCCGCCGGAGATCCGCGGAGAATACAGGCCGACGATTACAGGCACGACCGCCGCAGAAGCCAGCAGGTCTGCCATCAATAGCAGGAAGAGAATCGACGGCGCAAAATAGGCAATTGCCATCCCCAGGATTCCCAGGATAATCGCACCAATTCTGGCGGTGAGCACTGATTTTTTCGGATCCATGTTTGGTCGGATCGATTTTACAATATCCAGAGAGAAAATGGAAGAGAAACCGCTCAGGGCGTCGCCCCCTGTCGAGGAAGCACCCAGCATAATGACAAGCACGAACAGGGTGCACACCCACTGCGGTACGCTGGCGTTGATGACTAACGCGCCTACGACTGAAGTATGGGGAACATCGATCTGCATCGCCACCGCGGCCAGTCCAAAGAACGCTGCGATGATCGTCATGGGAAATACCATAATGGCGGCTGCTAACAGTGAATTGCGGATCACTTTATGGCTTTTGGCGGAATAGATCCGCTGCCATAAGGTCTGATTTAACAGCTCCGCCGCACAGACAGCGATAATGATCATGATAGCAAACTGTACGCCGGAGGGGGAGAAGATCTCGAGAAATTCCGGCTGCTTCTGCATGATGGTGTCAAAGACCGGCGCGGCCCCGCCAAAATGAATCAGCGCGAAGATAGCAGGCAGGATCAGAAACGGGGTGATCAGTATGGACTGGAGGCCGTTGGAGAAGATCGCCGCGCTGACCCCGCCGCGGGTGGCAAAGTAAATGGTTGGAACGCCTACTACCAGCACACTGAGCAGCATGGGCACGCCGCCCACATATTTAAAAGCCAGGGCAGCACCGGTCAGGTTCGATACAAACAGGATAAACATGTATACCGTAGTGGTGACCAGGGTTACTACATACATGAAATTGCCATATCGGACTTTGGTATACTCGCCGATGGTATGGCCTTCCGGAATCCGTTCCCGGATACGCTTGGAGACCGGTATAAAGATTATGTATGCCAGTGAGATCGCTAACGCGTAGCCGATCATTGCGGTAAAACCGGTGGTGTAGGCGGCTTCCGCAGGGGAGAAAAGTAGCCCGGTGCCGACCGCATATGCGACAAAGGTGGCCACCATAAGCGCGGTGGATACATTGCGGCCCGCAGTGAAGAAGTGCTCGTCTTTTTTCATTTTCATTTTGCTGTACTTGGTGGATAGCAGTGCGATCGCAACTCCTACAATGATGCTTAACACTACCAATAAAATTCCATAGCCAGACATGTCATCGCCTCCTCATAAAAAGTAAAGGTATTAAAATAGGTATTATAATAATACCTTGAGTATAGCATGAGTAGAAATGTGTGTCAATTGTTACTGGGATGGCTTTTTTACTTTTTTGTATGGAGAGTGGGGACGGGAGAATCTCTTATTGGCAGGGCGATTTTTTTGGGGGTTATTTTATTGGGATATGAATTCTGACTTCATTGTCTGGGGCGTTATAGGATAAGATTTCTCGATTGTACACTTCGAAATCATCCCGGTTGTCCAGCTTCTCTTTGGAGGTTGGCAGCCATGTACCGTAGATGTATTGATAGGTTTTGAAGAGGTTTGTTAAGGGGCCGCGGTGTGTGAATACGGCGTACCGACCTGCGCTTAGTGTTTTTTCAGACAGCGGCGGCGGTAAGGTGTCATGGTTATTTATCGGACTGCCTGCCATGACTGAAAATGTTACGTCTCCGTCTTTGGCGTAAGCGGTCTGTTGTGTTTCGCAGATGATGTAGCCAGCATCTGCTGTAACAGATAGTTTTTTATGGAGAAGCTGGTACTGTTCCCATAGTTTGGGGATACGGTTGTCGGAAAGAGAGGTGGTTCCCCGTAGACCAGCGACCTTCGTCTCTTGCAGTATGAGGATATCCGGTGTATGAGTAATGTTATTCGCAATATGACTAACATCTTCGGGTGTGAGTCCTGTTTTGGCTTTTATTACCAGATTAAGACCTGCCCTTCGGTAATCGGCCGGGCTGCTGCCAAATACAGATTTGAACGCTCTGCTGAACGCTTCGGAGGATTCAAATCCACATTCAAGAGCTATGTCAATGATACGCTGGTTGGAATAAACGAGCTTTTCTGATGCGTTGTACAGCCTGCGCCGGTTGATGTAATGGCCGGCTGATTCTCCTATTATGGAAGAAAAAAGACGTGTCATGTGATAGTAGGAGTAGCCGGTTTCCTTTGCTACATCGCTTAGGCTGATATTTTCGTTTAAATGCTTTTCGATATATTCGATTGCGTTTTCTAATGGGGATATTTGCTGCACACCGGCACCTCTCTTTGCTTGTTGTTCCATTTCTGCCGTACTATTATACCATAGGGGGATGGGAGGCCGATAGGCAAATATTGCGCAAAAAGTATCATGCAGGGGAGGGGATTCTTTGATATGATGGTACGTGCAGGTTTTCTTGTATGAAAAGTAAAGGAGAAGAAAGATATGTCCATGTTTGTGCGGTGTGCTGGGAAGAGGAAGAGAGGGGTAGACGGATGAGAGATATTTATGTGCAGGGGCTTACACAGAACAATTTGAAGAATGTCTCATTTAACATACCAAAAGAGAAGATTACAGTGTTTACCGGTGTGTCTGGTTCCGGGAAATCCAGTATCGTTTTTGATACCATAGCCGCCGAAGCACAGCGGCAGATGAACGCGACTTATCCGCCGTTCGTGCGGTCGAGGCTGCCGAAATATCCAAAACCGGCGGTGGAGCGGATCGATAATCTTACGCCGGCTGTCGTGGTGGATCAGTCCCCTCTGGGCGGGAACGCCCGTTCTACGGTGGGAACTATCAGCGGGCTGTATTCCAGCCTGCGGGTGCTGTATTCCAGAATCGGGCGGCCCTATGTGGGACCGGCGTCCTTCTTCTCTTTTAATGACCCAAACGGAATGTGTAAGAGTTGCTCCGGACTCGGAAAAATCACAAAAGTTGACGTGGAGGCCATCTTGGATCCGGATAAGTCCTGGAATGAGGGATGCGTGAAGGATTCTTTATATCATCCCGGCTCCTGGTATTGGAAGCAATATGCGCAGTCCGGTCTGTTCGACCTGGATAAACCGGTTAAGGAATACTCCAGAGAGGAATATAACCTCCTCCTATATGGATCACGAGACGGCAGGGGCGAACCGGAGAACCGGAAAGTGAGCGGGCTGTTTCACAAATATACGAAAACGCTGTTAAATCGGGACATCAGCAGTAAAAGTAAGCATACACAGGAAAAGTCACAGAATTTAATTTCAGAGATGGAGTGTACCGACTGCCATGGACAGAGGCTGAATGAAACGGCTCTGAGCTGCAGAATAGGCGGCTATTCTATCGCGGATCTGTGTGGCATGGAACTGACGGGGCTTCGTGACGTACTGTCGCAGATCACAGACCAAACGGTGGGAGTGCTGGTGCAGACGATAATTGCCGGGCTGGACAGGATGATCGAAATCGGCTTACCGTATCTGCATCTGAACCGGGATACGCCGTCCCTCTCCGGCGGGGAGGCCCAGCGGCTGAAGCTGGTCCGGTATATGGGAAGCAGCCTGACCGGTATGACCTATATTTTTGACGAGCCCAGTGCCGGGATGCATCCGAGGGATGTCTACCGCATGAACAACCTGCTTAGACAGCTCCGGGACAAGGGTAATACAGTCCTGGTGGTGGAGCATGACAGGGACGTGATTTCAATTGCGGACTATGTGATTGACGTGGGGCCGCAGGCAGGACAAGATGGCGGGGAGATCGTGTTTGCGGGCAGCTATCCGGATTTGCTAAAGGCCGGTACCTTGACGGGGAGAGCCATGGTCCAGTCTCTGCCGGTGAATCAGACGCCCCGCAGGCCCAGGGGCAGCCTGCCGGTCAGGGATGCCTGTCTGCATAATTTGAAGCACGTGGATGTGGATATACCGCTGGGAATCATGACCGTGGTAACCGGCGTGGCCGGTTCGGGTAAGAGCACCCTGATTGCGCAAGTCTTTGCCGGGCAGTACGAAAAAGACATTGTAATGGTGGATCAAGGACCCATCACAGCAACCAGCCGATCCACCCCGGCTTCTTATCTCGGTTTTTTTGATGAGATTCGGAAGCTGCTGGCACGGGAAAATGACAAGGCGGAAAGCCTGTTCAGCTTCAATTCGTCAGGAGCTTGTCCGGTATGCGGCGGGAAAGGCGTCATCGTGACTGAGCTCGCTTATATGGACCCGATTGTCACAGAATGCGAAGCCTGCGGCGGTCTGAGATATAATCAGGAGGCGCTTGCCTGTACCTGCAGAGGGAAAAATATCATCGAACTGCTGGGGCTGACCGCTTCACAGGCGCTGGAGGTATTCCAGGAATCCAAGATCAGGAAACAACTGAAGGTGATGCAGCAGGTGGGGCTGTCCTATCTGACGTTGGGACAGCCGCTCAGCACCCTGTCCGGCGGCGAACGCCAGAGGATCAAGCTGGCGAAGAAACTGGGGAAGAAGGGCGGTATTATTGTGATGGATGAGCCCACCACCGGCCTGCACATGTCTGATATTCAAAATCTGCTAAAGCTGTTTGATCTGATTGTATCGCGGGGAAATACTTTGGTGGTGATCGAGCATAACCTAGATATCATGAAACAGGCAGACTGGATTATTGACATCGGCCCGGATGGCGGCAACAAAGGCGGCGAGGTGGTATTTGCCGGAACACCGTTGGAGATGGTGCAAAGCGCGAAAACGCTGACGGCGGAGTGCCTGCGGGGTTCGTGCGAAAGGATACAGGCGAAGATTTGAATGGCGGAAGGCGTACTTGTGGCGGCGCGAAAAAAGTGGTAGAATACCAGAAAAGAAGTAAGCCGGAGGTATCAGATACTTATGCGACAGTCACCTTTAGCCCCATTAACGAAGAAAACTTTAAGCGATATCGCAAGAGAATCCTTAAGCAGATATATCGGACAGATGTTAAATGCAGGCCAGACCAAGCTGCCGTCCGAAGTGGAACTGGCCAGAATCCTCTCTGTGAGCAGGACCACCATCCGCAGGGCGCTGACGGATCTGGAAGGCAAGGGGACGATCATGAGGATCCATGGCAAGGGTACCTTCATTAATCCCAACCTGAACCAGATGAAGCTGGATCTCTATACCGGACATGATTACTACCAGCTGATCCGGAAAAGTGGATTTGAACCTGGTGTGAAGGTACTGTCCAGAATCGTGCAGGAGGCATCCCCGCTTCAGTGCTCAGATCTGGGTCTTAAGGAAGACGATCAGATTCTGGCCTTGAATAAAATCTATTATGCGGATGGGAAACCCTGCCTGCTGTGCATCAACTATTTTCCCCAGACTTTGTACGACTGGGACACGCTAAGCGATGAGGTCCTGGAGGCGTTCCCCTTTGAGCTAATACAGGAATACGCCGGTATCCGCTGCGTGAGGGACTCGACAGAAATCACAACTGCAGGAGGCAATGAAGTGATGGCCTATACCATGGGGGAAGATCTGCTGCAATGCGATTCTCTGCTTATTTTGGATTCGATCTACTATGATAACAACAATACGCCGGTATTTTTGAGCAAAACCTATTTTAACACAGATTATATCAAATTCACAATGATCCGTGCCATAGAACAAAAATAACAAAAGGGGACATGTCCATTTCAATTTGGGACATGTCCATTCCGGTTTGGGGCATGTCCAGTCTGGAATGGACATGTCCCAAACTGAAATGGACATGTCCCCTTTTGGCTCTTTTGGAGGTTACTTTCCGTAGCGGATTAGGGAGAGGCTAAGGCTGCCTGAACCGATGATGATTGCCCACGGCAGAAAGGCAAGCAGCGGGAAGGCCAGTTGGAATCCGCCTGCTTCTGCCGAGTGTAAGGCGCAGGAGACCAGATAACCGCTGTAACAGTATGGATACAGGAACCGGGCCGGGGTTGCGGCGACCAGTATGGCAGGAATCGTAAGCAGCAGATTCATACCTATGGAAAATAACGGCTTGTCGAACAGCACTGTAAAAGTCCAAATGACAGAAAGGCATGGAAGAAACGTAAGGAACAGCCCGATCCCCCAGTGGAGGAGATAACCAAATGGAACCGCCTGTGTCAGGTTCCCCAGCCGGACAGCAGCAAATCCGGCAGCGATGAAGAACAGGAAGAAAACAGCCAGTTCACAGACGAAAAAGCATAACAGAACCAGATATTTGCCGAATGCCAGCTAATAGCGGGAGATCGGAAGGGTCAGCATCCGCTGCAGGCCGTTGTTCTGTTTCTCACGGCCGGTGAGCATTACGCAAACGACCGTCATGGTGAACGGCAGCAGATAGTAAGCAAATACCAGAGCGCTTTGAATGAACATGGCCTGCCAGGGATTTGTATAATCGGGTGTAAAATACCGGCTTAAGCTGCCTACTCCTGATATAACGACCAGCACAGGAGCCACAAACAGCAGCGGAAAAATCCGCGCTCTTTTTACTTTCAGAAATTCTATTTTACAGATCTGAATCAGACTCATCCTTATTTCCTCCTATTCATATGAAAGATACCGGGTTAGCAGCCAGCCAGCTCCGAAGAATATAATTGTCTCCGCAGCAGCTGTGGTGATCAGCAAAGGATCCTGGAGGAGATCGGTACCCATCGCAGGTCTCATGATGAGCACGAAAGGATTCAGCGTCAACAGGGCCGATTTGGCCATGGCCATGGTCATTCCGCTTAAAAAACCTACGACACCGATCCCCAGGGGCATCCAGACGGTTTCGAACCGGGAGCTCACTGTCAGCATAAACGCCAGAAGCGGAAGTGTGGTGAGATAGGACGTGACACTAAAACGGATCAGCACTTCAAGCTTAAAGGTGCCAGGCGGGAGTACATGCGTTCCGATCAGCGCCAGAGCCGCGTTTTCAATCAAGATACAAAGTGCCAGCCCAACGGCCAGGAAAATGAATTTTGTGAGAAAAATCCCGGTGAGCGATACCGGCAGCCCAGCCATCTTTTTTAGCCCATTTCCCAGGAATTCATGGTGATAGGACAGACAAGCGGCGGCTGTAACTGCAAACAGATTCAATACCATGATCATTCCGTACAGTTGTGTTAACAGGATCGTCATAGGAGGAAGAGGGAGCGCCAGCAGGGCGTCTCTTCGCAAAGCAAAATTGAGGAAGGCATAGAGAGCGCCCAGGATACCGACGAGAGGAAGAATAACATAAACTCCGGTACGCCTGCTTTTTCTTAATTCTAAGGTCAGATATCTCATAACCGGGCCCTCAGCTTTCTGGCTGTATTATCCTGCTCGATCATAGACAGAAATAATTCTTCCAGGTTTTCCGCGGGATAACCGGAAGAAACCGCCATCTGCCGGAGCTCTGTCAGACTCCCTTCATATAGAAGCCGGCCATGATTCAATATCCCGATATCGTCCGCGATCAGCTCGATCTCCGTAAGCATATGGGAGGAGATTAGAACCGTACACTGGTAGAGACCGGGAAGGGAGCGGATCAACTCCCGGATCTCATGAATTCCGGCAGGGTCCAGACCGTTGGTCGGTTCGTCCAGAATCAGAAGAGGGGGATGTCCGATTAACGCAGAGGCCAAGCCCAGCCGCTGTTTCATACCGAGGGAGTATTTTCTGGCCACCCGGTTCCGGAATTCCGTAAGCCCTACGAAGTCCAGTACGTCTCTGCCGGCTTGTTTACTGAGGCCTAGAGCCCGGCAGATGATTTCCATATTTTCCATACCGGTAAGGTTAGGATAAAAAGCCGGAGCCTCGATAAAAGAACCGGTCATCTGCAGAATTCTCATACGGTCTTTTGGAAACTGCAGGCCGTTAATCTGAAAAGAACCGGAAGTCGGGGAGGTTAGACCCAGCAGCATTTTCATGGTTGTGGATTTACCAGCTCCGTTGGGACCCAGAAATCCGTAGATCCTTCCCCTGGGAATATGAAGAGATACATCCTGAACCGCTGTAAATTTTTTGTATTGTTTGGTCAAATGGGATGCGGTTATCATGTGATCCATATCAAACAACTCCTTTCTTCTGCTGAAATATACTATAACCTGCCGACCTTACAGAAACCTTCCGGCTGCCTTACATTTACCTTACAAATGGTTCCCGGTTCTGGGAATGACTAAGATCAAATGCTATAATAAGAAAAGGCAGCGCTGTTCAAAGAAACATTGAGCATACTGCCGTGTAAGAACAAGTGCGCGCAGGGAGGAAAATATGGAATATGACTATATTAAAAGTAAAAAGATTCTGCTGGTAGACGACGAAAGCGAACTGCTGCAGATGGTGGAGGATATATTCCGCCAGGCTGGTTTTCAGAACCTGCTGACCGCCGCAACTTGCCGGGAGGCTTTCAGAATAGCCAGGGAAGAAAAGCCGGATCTGGCGGTGCTGGATGTCATGCTTCCGGACGGGGACGGCTTTGGCCTGCTGCAAAGCATCCGGGCCTTTACGGATATCCCGGTGATTTATCTGACCGCCAAAGACGAAGCGGAGGATAAATATTCCGGCCTGGGACTGGGCGCGGACGACTATCTGGTGAAACCGTTTCTGCCCAAAGAACTGCTGCTGCGGACAAGCGCGGTATTGCGCAGATGCTATAAAGAAGAACAGGCGGCTGTGCGGCTGCATTCCTGCCTGGTCGACTTCGGGCGGGCCGAGGTGGTCCGGGAACAAACCCGTATCCCATTGACAGCGAAGGAGTATGCGCTGTTGGAGGTGCTGATCCGCAATGCCAACCGGATCGTGACCATCGACGCGCTCTGTGAGGCGGTGTGGGGAGATAACCCCTTTGGGTATGAGAATTCCCTGATGGCCCATATCCGCAGAATCCGGGAAAAGATCGAAGAGAATCCGTCGAAGCCGGAATCCCTGATTACGGTAAAAGGGCTGGGCTATAAGATGATTTTGGAGGGCAGGTGAAAGGTTATGAATCTTGGAAAATACATCGGGCGCCACCTATTTGCTTTTCTGGCCGCGGTCACCGGCATTCTGATTCTGAATCTGCTGATCTTTGCGTTTCTGTTCCGCAGCGTGCTCTTTGAAGGGCAAAAAGAGAGTACCCCCGGAATCGTCCTGGAACAAACATCCGCCGGGTTCCGGCAGGAAAAGGATGGAAGCTGGTATTTGGAAAAAAAGGAAGCATCCCGGTTACAAAGCCTGGATGTCTGGGCGATGCTGCTCAATGAAGAGGGAGATGCCATATGGAGTCAGGATCTTCCGCCGGATCTTCCGCAGAGTTATTCCCTGCAGGATATCGCTGCTATCTCGCATGGATATTTAAGGGATTATCCGGTATTTCTGTGGAATACGGGAGAGAATCTGCTGATGCTCGGATATCCGGTCGGCAGTTATATGAAGATATTGAGCAATTACCTTCCGATGGCAGGTCTGTCTGACATACCCGGTTACCTGATGACCGTCCTGGGTCTGGATCTCATCCTGCTGTTTCTGGCCTACTTTATCTCCAAACGCAGAATCCTGAAACATACAGATCCGATTCTTCAGGCGGTGGATGAGCTGTCCCGGGGAAAGCCGGTCAGCGTTAAGATTCCCGGAGAATTGAAGCCTATCGGCGAACGCCTGAACCGGACCTCCGAAATCCTGAAGAATAAAAACCAGGCCAGAGCCAACTGGATTCAGGGAATCTCCCATGACATCCGGACGCCTCTTTCTATGATCATGGGCTATGCAGATCAGATCAGCACCGAAATCCGCGTTCCGGAGGATCAGAAGAAAAAAGCACGGATTATCCGTTCCCAGAGTGTTCGGATACGCGAACTCATCAAAGACCTGAATCTGGTATCCCAGCTGGAATATGAAATGCAGCCGGTCATGCTGCAGCCGGTTAAAATAGCATCCCTGCTCCGGGAGGTGGCGGCGGAATATCTGAATGAAGGGCTGGAAGAAAAATACAGGCTATGTCCGGAACTTCCCGCCGACACCGTACTCATAGAAGTCCAGGGCGACAAACGCCTGCTAAAACGAGCAGTACGGAATCTGGTATCCAACAGCATCAACCACAACCCGCAGGGGTGCCAGATAACGATCCGGCTGGAAACGGAAGACAGACACTGTAAGGTGGTGATCCAAGATGACGGAACCGGACTGTCGGAACAGGAGTTAAATGATCTGAGAAAGCGGCCCCACTATCTTAGCAGCACCGATGAACGCCTGGATCTACGGCATGGGATAGGACTGCATCTGGTACGGCAGATTATGGACATCCATAAGGCCCGGATGGTGATTACATCTGAAGCGGGAAATGGTGTTCAGACTGCTTTGCTTTTCCAGACGTTAAGCTGAATCAGGAAAATCATTGATATTTTGAAGCCGGCATCAATGAATTCTGAAGCAGGCAACAGGGATTTCAGTATTGTTTCTGTTAAAATTTAGGAGTATACTATATCCGGTGTCCCTTCAGCCATTGCGCTGTGAAGGATGCTGCCAATCGGAAATACGCAGGAGGATATAAGGAATGGATATACAGTTCGCATCCCGACTGACTGATTTTGGTGAAGGGATATTCAGTATTTTAAATGTAGAAAAAGAAAAGCTGATCCGGGCAGGTAAAAAAGTATATAATCTGTCCGTGGGAACACCGGATTTTCAGCCGGCGCCCCATGTAATGCAGGCCGTGGCCGAAGCCGCGTTAAAGCCTGACAGCTACAAATATTCGCTGACTGATCTGCCGGAGCTTCTGGAGGCGGTAAAAGCCCATTATAAGAAAAGATTCGGCGTAGAGATTGAAACCGACGAGATTATGTCCGTCTATGGCTCCCAGGAGGGAATCACCCATATCGGCCTGGCGCTGTGCAATCCGGGGGATGTGGTGCTGGTACCGAATCCCGGCTATCCTATCTTTAAAATCGGTCCGTCCCTGGCGGGATGTAAAACGGTGGAATATCCATTGAGCGCGGAGCATGATTTCCTGCCGGATCTGGATGCGATTCCGGAGGAGACGGCCCGGGCCGCCCGTTTCATGATCGTTTCCTACCCGGCAAACCCGATCTGTGCGGTGGCGCCGGAGGAATTCTACGAAAAACTGATCGCATTTGCCAGAAAATATCAGGTGGTGATCCTGCATGACAATGCATATTCCGACATCATCTATGATCAAAACGAGGGCAGATCTTTTCTCTCCTTTCCAGGAGCAAAAGACGTAGGGGTGGAATTCTACTCCCTGTCGAAATCCTATAATCTGACGGGAGCCCGCATATCATTTGTAGTGGGTAATGCCGCGGTTGTACAGGCATTTAAGACGATTCGTTCCCAGTTTGACTATGGCATTTTTTATCCGGTCCAGTATGCGGCCATCGCCGCTTTGAACGGTCCCCAGGATGCGGTGAGAGAGCAGTGCAGAGAGTATGAAGCACGCAGGGACGCTCTGTGCAGCGGCCTGCGGAACATCGGCTGGGAGGTTCCCGACAGCCGGGGTTCCATGTTTGTATGGGCTCCGCTGCCTGCAGGCTATACGAATGCCAATGATTTTGTTATGGAGTTAATGGAAAAGACAGGTGTGCTCTGTACGCCGGGAAGCAGCTTCGGCTCACTGGGAGAGGGATATGTAAGGCTGGCGCTGGTGCTGCCGCCGGAGGAGTTAAGAGAAGCGGTCAAATCCATTGCGGATAGCGGCATGATACATAAATAAGAGCCATACAGCAATAATCCATATAGCAATAAGCCATATAGAAACAAGCCACATAGAAATAATCCATATAAATTTAAGGCGTATTCTGTGAAATTACCGAGCGTGGATTGAAACAAGTCCTGCAATAAAAACAGAGGAGGTAAAAATATGAAATTCTACATGCCAACTAAGCTGTATCTGGAAAAGGACTGTGTTTATCAGCACAGGGAGGAATTGGCAGCGTTAGGCAGCCACGCGCTTCTGGTCACCGGCCGGCATTCTGCCAGGATAAACGGTGCTTATGAGGATGTGGTAAAGAGTCTGGAAGACAAGGGGGTAAGCTACAGCCTGTTCGATGAGATCGAAGAGAATCCGTCGGTGGAGACCGTTGCCCGGGCGGCTTCCTTTGGCCGGGAACAGAAGGCGGACTTTGTGGTCGGAATCGGAGGCGGTTCCCCTATGGATGCGGCAAAAGCGATCGCATTGCTGATGAACCATCCGGAAGAAGAGCCTTCTGTACTCTATGAGAAGAAAGAATTAGAGGCGCTGCCGGTGGCAGCTGTACCCACCACGGCGGGCACCGGTTCCGAAGTGACGCCTTATGCGATCTTGACCCTGCATGAACTGCAGACCAAGAAGAGCATGAGCCACCATGTATTCCCTGTCCTTTCTCTGGCTGATGCCAAGTACCTGACTTTCGCAGGCAGGGAGCTGCTGATCAATACGGCGGTAGATACGCTGGCTCACTTAATCGAGAGCCATCTGAACAAAAATACCACGGAATACAGCCGGCTATTCAGTGCCCAGGGGTTAAAGCTCTGGGGAGAACTAAAGGAAGCGCTGTCAGCGGGGGAGCTGAGCAGCGGACAGTATGAAAAACTCATGCGTACATCCACCCTGGGCGGAATGTCCATCAGCCATACCGGAACTTCATTTCCGCATGGGATGAGCTATTATCTGACCTACCACATGGGCGTACCCCACGGAAAAGCCGTTGGAATCTTCCTGCCTGCATTTCTGGAACTGTATGGGACGAAAGAACCAGCAGAGGTGCGCCAGGTTCTGGAATATCTGGGCTTTGACGGAGCCGATCCATTCCGGGGGTACATGCAGCAGATTTTAGGAATCATCAAAGTGACCAAAGAGCAGATCACGTCTTATGCGGCCGGTATGATGGCCAATACGGCGAAGCTTGCCAACTTTCCATATCCGGTTACTGTAGAACAGATGCGGGAGTTATTTGAAAAATCCCTGGCTGTGCAGCCGTAGAAAAGAAAAGGCCATGCTTGAGTGAAAAGAAGGGAAAAGAATTCAGGAACAAAGTCTTGACATTTGCATATATTTGTATTAATCTATGAAACAAGATAAATAATTGAAACCGTTGAGAAAGAGTAGTAGGTCTAATGACAAGATTACAGAGAGCCGCAGGCGGTGGGATTGCGGTATGGCGTATCAGACTGAATGGACTTTCGAGGGCAGACCGAAATTAGCAGTTGTTAAGAGTAGGCTCTGACGGGAACCGGGCCCGTTATCCACTCCGGCATGTATCATAAGTACATGAACAAAGTGGACTGTACAGTCAATTTGAGTGGTACCGCGATAATTAATCCGTTAATTACCGTCTCAAGCATTTGCTTGGGGCGGTTTTTCTATTTTATAGAAAAGTGTTCTTATGAAATAAAACGCTCCGCGGGATCGCGCTGCGGCGGAAAGGAAGATACCGCTTTCGTTTCGCCTCGCGGACGCTCCAGGCACGGAACATGTAAAAATGTAAAACAGGTATAAGAGGAGGAAGTTATTATGAAAAAGAAAATCTTAGCAGTTATTCTGGGTGTGACAATGGCAGCGGCCCTATTAGCGGGCTGCGGCAGTGAACAAAAAGAATCATCCGCGGGACAGGAGCCGGCGGCGTCCGGGCAGCCGGCGCCGCAGACAGATGATCCCCAGGCGGCAAAGGAACCGGAAGAAGCCAAAGACAGTGCAGCTTCCGAAGAAAATAAGCCAGCCAGCGGATTGGTGGAAGGAGAATTTACGATCGGTATTTCCCAATTCGCGCAGCACGGTTCCCTTGACAACTGCCGGGAAGGTTTTCTCACCGGTCTGGCTGAGGAAGGGTTCATCGAGGGTGAGAACCTGACCGTGGAATATCAAAATGCGGAAGCAGATATGGGTATTACGAATCAAATACCGCAGGGCTTTGTTTCCAATAAAGTAGATCTGATCTGCGCGATCGCTACGCCGGCGGCCCAGAGCGCCTACAACGCGGCGATGAATTCCGGGATTCCGGTAATCTATACCGCAGTAAATGACCCGGTGGGCGCGGAACTGGCCAAAGAAGACGGTATGCCGGTAGGAGAAGTAACAGGAACCAGCGATAAGCTGCCGGTGGACGCACAGCTTAAAATGATACGGGAACTGCTGCCCGATGCGAAAAAGATCGGTATCATGTATACAACCAGCGAAGTAAACAGTGAATCCACTATCGCGGAATATGAAGCGGCGGTGGGACAATATGGATTCGAGCTGGTAACCTCCGGGATTAACACTACGGCGGACGCGCCGCTGGCTGCCGATAATCTGTTATCCAAGGTGGACTGCCTGAATAACCTGACCGATAATACGGTAGTAACGGCTCTGCCCACGATTCTGGATAAAGCCAATACCCAGAAAATTCCGGTGTTCGGCAGCGAAATCGAACAGGTGAAAATAGGCTGCCTGGCTTCTGAAGGCATTGACTATTACGAGCTTGGAATTAAAACCGGCAAGATGGCGGCCCAGGTATTAAAGGGAGAAAAGAAAGCCAGCGAGATCAAGATGGAGACCATCACGGGAAGTGAACTGTATCTGAACACCAAGGTGGCGGATGATCTGGGTATCTCCCTTCCGGATAGCGTAAAGACCCGGGCTTCCGAAACTTTCACGGAAATTATAACGGCGGAATAATGACGGTAAATAACCGGACAATTGAGTCACAGTCACACTTATAAGGGAGCAGATGCTCTCTTATAAGTTTCTTTCATGGAGGGAAAGGGTATGGGCATCATCTTAGGTGTTTTGGAACAAGGGCTGATCTTTGGAATTATGGCCCTTGGCGTATATATCACATATAAAATTCTGGATTTTCCGGATCTGACGGTTGACGGAAGCTTTCCGCTGGGAGCGGCGATGAGCGCCCTGCTGATCACACATGGGGTGAATCCCTATCTGACCCTGTTGATCTCCTTTGCGGCAGGAGTCCTGGCCGGCATCTGTACCGGACTGATTCATGTAAAATTAAAGGTCCGTGACCTGCTGTCCGGAATTATCATGATGACCGCCCTATATACCATTAATATGGTAGTCGCAGGCAAAGCCAATGTGCCCTTGTTCAGCCGGGAAACGATCTTTGATAATACTTTCATAAACAACATCTTTACCGGAGAAATGGCGAACTTTAAAACACTGATTATAGTCCTGGTCCTGGCCTTAATCTGCAAGTTTTTGCTGGATGCCTATCTGAAAACGAAGTCCGGTTTCCTTCTAAGGGCGGCCGGAGACAATGATGTTCTGGTCACTTCCCTGGCCAAAGATAAGGGCCTGGTCAAAATCGTCGGGCTGGCGATTGCCAACGGCCTGGTGGCTCTGGGCGGAAGCGTTATGGCACAGCAGCAGCGCTACTTTGATATTTCCATGGGAACCGGAACCATCGTCATCGGCCTGGCCAGCGTGATTATTGGAATCAGCCTGCTTCGGGGACTGACTTTCCTGCGATCCACCACCACGGTCCTGATCGGTTCCATCCTGTATAAAGCCTGTGTGGCCACCGCGCTGGCGAAATTTCCGCCGACCTATATGAAACTGATCACCGCCGTCCTTTTCCTGATCATTCTGGTGATCAGCATGCAGCTCAAAAAGAAGGTGAAGACCAATGATTGAATTAAAACAGATTCATAAATATTACAATCCCGGAACGATCAATGAAATGTGCCTGTTTGACAATTTTGATCTGACGGTCAGGGACGGCGAGTTTGTATCTGTGGTGGGAAGCAACGGTTCCGGCAAGACTTCTCTGCTCAATATCATCTGCGGAAGTATCCGGATCGAGCGCGGTCAGATCCTCATGAACGGCCGTGATATCACCAGAGAAAAAGAGTACAAGCGCATGAGCCACATCGGCCGTGTCTATCAGAATCCCGCCATGGGGACCTGTCCGACCATGACCATCCTGGAGAACATGTCCCTGGCCGATAACAAGGGTAAGTTATATCTCCTGGGAAAAGGCACGGACAAAAAACGCAAGGATTACTACCGGGATCAGTTAAGCCTGCTGAATCTGGGCCTGGAAGACAAAATGGACATAAAAGTCGGTTCCCTCTCCGGCGGACAGCGTCAGGCCATGGCCCTGCTGATGTCCACCATGACGCCCATCGAGTTTCTGATCCTCGACGAACACACGGCCGCCCTGGATCCTAAGACCGCCGACACGATTATGGAGCTGACCGACAAGATCGTCAAGGAAAAGAAACTGACTACCATTATGGTGACCCATAACTTAAGATTTGCCGTGGACTACGGCAACCGGCTGCTGATGATGCATCAGGGGGAGTGCGTGCTGGATAAAAGCGGTACGGAAAAAGGTTATACGCAGGTCGATGAGATACTTAAGCTGTTTAATGAGATCAGCATTGAATGCGGAAATTAGACAGAGTATATAGCGTAATTATAATTGGATGTGAGTATTTAGATAAGTATATAACCTCTCTGAATGGTGAAACTCACTTGAAGGTTTTATCGGTTGCAAAAATCTTTGGAGATAAAGCAAATAAAATGGAGTGGGAGGAAAAGTTAGGTACAGAGGATGACCCATGCAGATGGATCATAGGGTTCAAAGATAAAACGTTAGTTATTGAAGATGGACGGTTAGCGGAGGAAAGAAACAAATAGCAGGAGTAAAAACAGTCCTGTATCAAAGATTGTACAACAAAAAAAACAATGGGAATCCCCCCGTTAACCCTTTACATTGCGGTACTTCTGATTTAAAATAGGAACGGAGACAAATTATATGTACAATAGAAAGAAAAACCATAAGGAGGATTTACAACAATGGGAAGAAAAATGAAAACCATGGATGGCAACACTGCCGCAGCACATGTCTCTTATGCGTTTACCGACGTTGCAGCCATCTACCCCATCACCCCGTCCTCGCCCATGGCAGAACATACGGATGAATGGGCAGTACAGGGAAGAAAGAACATCTTCGGACAAGAAGTAAAAGTTGCAGAGATGCAGTCTGAAGGAGGCGCTGCAGGTGCCGTACACGGATCTCTTCAGGCAGGCGCATTGACGACTACATATACAGCTTCTCAAGGTTTGCTTTTAATGATCCCGAACATGTACAAGATCGCCGGTGAATTACTGCCCTGTGTCTTCCATGTATCCGCCAGAGCATTGGCAAGCCATGCATTATCCATCTTCGGTGACCATTCTGACGTATACGCATGCCGCCAGACCGGTTTCGCGATGCTTTGCTCCAGCTCCGTTCAGGAAGTTATGGACCTGGGCGCGGTTGCTCATCTGGCTTCCATCGAAGGACGGGTTCCTTTTATCCATTTCTTCGACGGTTTCAGAACTTCTCATGAGATCCAGAAGATCGAGATGTGGGATTATGAAGATCTGAAGGAAATGGTGGACATGGATGCCGTTGACGCATACCGTGCGCGCGCGCTGAATCCGGAACATCCGGTACTGCGTGGTTCCGCTCAGAACCCTGACATCTTCTTCCAGGCAAGAGAAGCCTGCAATGAATATTATGACAAGATGCCTGCCATCGTAGAGAAATACATGGATAAGGTAAACGAAAAGATCGGAACAGATTACAAACTGTTCAACTACCATGGAGCTGCCGATGCAGAGCATGTGATTATTTCCATGGGATCTGTCAATGATACCATTGAAGAGACGATTGATTACCTGGTAAGCAAGGGTGAAAAAGTTGGTGTGTTAAAGGTACGTCTGTACAGACCTTTCAGCGTAAGCCATTTCATCGATGCTCTTCCTGAAACCGTTAAATTCATCAGCGTATTAGACAGAACCAAAGAGCCCGGAGCACTTGGCGAGCCTCTGTACCTGGACGTTGTAGCCGCATTAAAAGGCACGAAGTTTGACGGTGTTAAGGTAGTAGGCGGACGTTACGGACTTGGTTCCAAAGATACGACCCCTGGCGATATCATCGCAGTATTTAACAACAAAGACAAAGACAGATTTACCGTTGGTATCAACGATGATGTAACACATCTGTCCTTAGAGCGCACCGAGAACCCGGTTACCACTCCGGAAGGAACTGTGAACTGTAAGTTCTGGGGTCTGGGAGCGGACGGTACGGTTGGAGCGAACAAGAACTCCATCAAGATCATCGGTGACCACACGGATATGTATGCGCAGGCATACTTTGACTATGACTCCAAGAAATCCGGCGGCGTAACCATGTCCCACCTGCGTTTCGGTAAGAAACCGATTAAGTCCACCTACTTAATCCATCAGGCAGACTTTGTAGCCTGCCACAACCCTTCCTATGTAAGAAAATACAACATGGTTCAGGAGTTAAAGGACGGCGGAAGCTTCCTGTTAAACTGCAGCTGGACTCCGGAAGAGATCGAGCAGCACCTGCCCGGACAGGCAAAACGCTATATGGCAGAGCACAATATCAAAATGTATACCATCGACGGTATCAAGATTGGTAAAGAGATCGGCCTCGGCGGAAGAATCAATACCGTACTTCAGGCAGCATTCTTCAAACTGGCGAACATTATCCCGGTTGACGACGCTGTAAAATATATGAAAGATGCCGCTACCGCTACCTATGGAAGAAAAGGCGAGGCCATCGTTAAGATGAACCATGACGCCATCGACAGAGGTATTATGGACGTGGTGGAAGTTCCGGTAAAACCGGAGTGGAAAGACTGCGAAGACGAATATCTGGGCATGAAGGCTACCAAGGGCTTAAAAGATGTTGTTGATTTTGTAAATAATATCCAGATCCCCGTAAATGCTCAGGAAGGAAACAATCTGCCTGTATCCGCATTCGTGGATATGGCTGACGGTACCTTCCCTCAGGGAACCGCTGCTTACGAAAAACGTGGTATCGCGGTAGATGTTCCGGAATGGAATCCGGAAAATTGTATCCAGTGTAACTTCTGTTCTTATGTCTGCCCGCACGCAGTCATCCGTCCGGTAGCCATGACCGAAGAAGAAGCTGCGAATGCACCGGAAGGAACCAAGACCCTTGCGATGACCGGCGTGGCGGATATGAAGTTTGCTATGACTGTTACCGTACTGGACTGTACCGGATGCGGCGCCTGCGCGAATGTATGTCCTGGCAAGAAGGGCGAGAAAGCATTAGTGATGAAGCCTTTGGACAGCCAGCTCAAAGAGCAGGAAGTTTACGATTATGCAAGGGAACTGGATACCAAGCCCGCAGTTGCAGAGAAGTTCAAAGAGCACACGGTAAAAGGAAGCCAGTTCAAACAGCCGCTGCTTGAGTTCTCCGGAGCCTGCGCAGGCTGTGGTGAGACACCTTACGCAAAACTGGCTACCCAGCTGTTCGGTGACAGAATGTATATCTCCAATGCGACCGGTTGTTCCTCGATCTGGGGTGGTTCCGAACCTTCCACGCCTTACACGGTAAACAAAAAAGGACACGGACCCGCATGGGCGAACTCCCTGTTCGAAGATAACGCCGAGTTTGGTTATGGTATGTTCTTAGGACAGAAAACCTTACGTGACCGCTTAAAAGGTAAACTGGAAGCTCTGGCTGAGAGCACGGACAAGGCAGAAGTGAAAGAAGCAGTTGCAAACTATGTGGAGACCTACAACAGCGGCGCTGCCAACGGCAAAGCTACCACAGATCTGGTTGGCGCTCTGGAAGCCTGCGGATGTGACGCAGCCAAAGAGATCCTGAAAGGAAAACAGTATCTCTCCAAGAAATCCCAGTGGATTCTCGGCGGAGACGGATGGGCATATGACATCGGCTTCGGCGGACTGGATCATGTACTGGCTTGCGGACAGGATGTAAATGTACTGGTATTCGATACCGAAGTTTACTCCAACACCGGCGGACAGTCCTCCAAATCCACACCTACCGGCGCGACCGCTCAGTTCGCGGCAGGCGGTAAAGATGTGAAGAAGAAAGACCTGGCAGCTATCGCTATGAGCTACGGCTATGTATATGTAGCGCAGATCGCCATGGGTTCCGATATGAATCAGTGTATCAAGGCATTCGTAGAAGCAGAAAGCTACAACGGACCTTCCCTGATCATTGCTTACGCACCTTGTATCAATCACGGTGTCAAGGGCGGCTTAAAGAACGCTCAGGCAGAAGAGAAGAGAGCAGTGGAAGCAGGTTACTGGCATAACTTCCGCTTCGATCCGAGACGTACAGAAGAAGGCAAGAATCCGTTCCAGTTAGATAGCAAAGAGCCGAAGGCTGACTATCAGGAATTCATTCAGAGCGAGGTACGTTACAGCGCACTGATGCGCCAGAATCCGGAAAGAGCCAAAGATCTTTTCGCAAAAGCAGAAAAATCTGCAAAAGAGAAGTATGCTCATCTGGTAAAATTGGCAGAATAGTATATAAGGGGCGGGGAATAAGTTTCAACTTCCCCGCCTGTTTCTTTTTAACAGAATGAAAATGTTTAGAATGAAAATGTAAGGTAAGGCCGAACGAAATACATTCGCCCATCCCTTCGCGTAGCATGCGAAAAAAGGTACAGTGTACCTTTTTCTGTAGAAATCAAGGCGCGGTAAACGCGCCACTGGAGGTAAATAATGAAAATTACGGAACATGTTTCTTATGTTGGTGTGCAGAATCCTTCTATGCGTGTATTTGACATAATTATGACTACCAACTATGGTACCAGCTACAACAGCTATCTCGTGCAGGGTGAAAAATGTGCCCTGATTGAAACCGTACATGATGCATTCTCAGAAGAGTTTTTCCATAACATCGAAAATTATATTGATGTGGCCGCCATAGACTATGTCATTTTAAATCATACAGAACCTGATCACTCCGGCAGCCTGTGCAAGATCGTGGCGGCGAATCCTCAGGTGGAAGTCATCGGAACAACCGCGGCGATCCGTAATCTGGCGAATATCACCAACATGGAGTTCAAGAGCCGGGCGGTCAAGCAGGTGACAGGAGAACAGCTGGATCTGGGCGGCGGTGTCGTACTGGATTTCATCGTGGCTCCTATGCTGCATTGGCCGGATTCGATGTTTACGTATCTGAAGGCGGACAAGGTTCTGTTCAGCTGTGATGTCTTTGGCTCCCATTTCTGCGAGCCCTCGGTATTGGACCGGTATATCAAGTATCCTGCGGCTTATGCCAGTGAGCGGCTGAATTATTACACCTGTATTTTCTCCCCGTTCAAGAAGTTTGTAATCGCGGGAATGGATAAATTAAAAGGACTTGAGATCGAGACAGCCTGCACCAGTCATGGCCCGGTCCTTCAGGAAAGATTAAAAGAAACCATGGAGCTGTACCGCGCCTGGTCTACGGAACAGCCGCTTGAGAAGAAGATAGCCATCTTCTATGTAACTGCTTATGGTTATACCGAAATCATGGCTAAGAAATTTGCGGAAGTTTTCGAGGCGGCAGGAATCAAGACAGAACTTTATAATGCCATAGAGCATCCGCAGGCAGAGCTGGCGGCAGTGATGAATGAGGCTGGCGCGGTTCTCTTCGGTTCCCCCACGATTAACAAGCAGGCTCTCAAACCCATTATGGATCTGATCTCCAGCAGTGACGTGGTAAACAACATCAATAAACCGGTGCTGGTGTTCGGCTCCTATGGATGGAGCGGAGAGGCGGCAAAACAATTGACGGAACTTCTGACCGTTTTGAAATATAAAGTGTTTGAGGAAGCCGTTACCTGTGTGTTCAAGCCCTCAGACAGCGACTTGTCAAAAGTGGAAGAGAAGGCCCGGGAATTTTTGAAGATGATTGAAGGCTGAAAAAATTTTTGCTCTCTATAAATAAATGCATCAAGTAATTAAATTTTTAAAAAAACTGTTGCCCTGTGGGTTTTTCCGTGGAAAGATTACGGACAAAACCGCAGTGGTAACAGTTTTTTTCATATGAAAGTGCTCCTATGAAATAAAAAACGTTCCGCGGGATCGCACTGCGGCGGACAGGAAGATGCCGTTTACGCTTCCCGCCGCAGGCAAAAGTTTCGCAAGCGAAACTCTCATTCATATCATAAACTTAAACATAAATTTAAAATAGCTGTAAGGTGGATTAGGGATTAGAATTATAGTATAATTAATTTTAACCTAAATTATAAATTAATAAAAAGAAGATAGTATAAATAAGTATCATACAGTAAGATGCAAGGACGATAGGTTTCGAAAGAAATGAAGGAGTGGACTATGACAGAATATAATATGGCGGAGCAGGATACAGGCTATGCAGAAATGAAAGTTGCAGATAAGAAAGATATAGTTAAGAAAGATATAGTTAAGAAAGATTCAGATACGAAAAAGCAATGCGGCGGTATGGAGTTATGTACGGAAGGGCCGGCGCCCTATCTGAAATTTCCGGCGCTCTCGGACACAGGAATCATCCGGCACGGATTCTCCACGAAGCTGGGAGGGGTCAGCCAGGGGGTCTGTGCTTCGATGAATCTGAGTTTTGAGCGCGGGGACGACCCGGAGGCTGTGCGGGAGAATTACCGCCGGATCGCCTCTTCCATTGGCTTTTCGGTGGAGAATCTGGTATTTTCCAAACAGACACATACGGCCAATATCCGTATAGTCACAGAGGAAGACAGAGGCGCCGGTTATTCCAGGCCCATCCCTTATACAGATGTGGATGGCCTGATCACGAATATACCGAATCTGGTACTGACTACGTTTTACGCAGACTGTGTCCCTCTTTTTTTCACAGATCCTGTAAAACGTGTGATCGCCCTGGTACATTCCGGATGGCGGGGAACGGTTGGAAAAATCGGAGCCGGGGCAGTTCGTATGATGCGGGAACATTTCGGGAGCGATCCGTCAGACATCCTGGCTGCGATCGGTCCTTCGATCGGACAGGAATGCTATGAGGTGAGTAAAGATGTGGTGGATGCCTTTCGTGAAGAATTCACGGAGGCACAGATGTCTGCACTTGCGGTGCAAAAGGAGAATGGAAAATATCTGTTGGATCTGTGGAAGGCGAACCAGATCATCATAAGGGAAGCGGGAATCCTAAGCGGCCATCTGTTCACAGCCAGGATCTGTACCTGCTGCCAGAAGGAGTGGCTGTTCTCACACCGGGCGACAAATGGAAAACGCGGGAACCTGGCAGCTTTTCTGGAATTATTGCCGGATTAGGAGGGGAATCCACAATGAATCTTCGACAAAAGGGGAGCGATTATGAAGACCAGGCCGAAGCGTATCTGAAAAGTACCGGCTATCGGATTCTCTGCCGGAATTTTCGCTGCCGGGCGGGAGAGATCGATATAATCGGCCGGGACGGAAGGTATTTGGTCTTTATAGAGGTAAAATACCGGTTGGACGAGAGCCGGGGATTACCGGAGGAGGCCGTGGACCAGCGGAAGATATACCGCATCTGCAGGACCGCGGATTATTACCGGATGGTCAGAAAAGTGCCGGAGGATCTGCCATGCCGGTTTGATGTGGTTTGCATCTGCGGGGAACAGATGAAGCTGATCAAGGATGCGTTTTCTTACTGCTGTTAATCGGGCCGGCCCATATTTTCAACAGAAAACAGTCAGAAAGAAACAGGAAAAAATAAAGAAAATAACAAAAAAGCACTATAAATATCAGTGGAAATATGTTATAATACCATAAAATACAACAAGAACAAAAAAGGGGAGGGCCGCAAATGCTTGCCATCGAACGGAAAAACGAAATATTGGCAACCCTGCAAAAAGAGCAAAGGGTTCTGGTGACTGAATTAAGCCAGCGCTATAACGTTACAGAAGAGACCATCCGCCGGGATCTGGAGAAACTGGAAAAGGAAGGGTTTGTAAAAAAGACGTATGGTGGTGCGGTGTTGAACTCTAACACGAATCTGGATTTGCCGCTTCGCATCCGGGAAAAGAATAATCAGGAAGAAAAGGAAAAGATCGCATCGAGAGTGGCCGATATGATCGAAGAAGGGGACAGCCTGATGTTAGATGCCTCTTCCACCTCCCTGATGATTGCCAAGAAGTTAAAAAAATTAAAAAAGCTGACGGTTATCACCAACGCAGTCGAAGTCCTGATTGAATTATCCGGTCAGGAAGGAATCAAAGTAATTTCTACGGGAGGGGTCTTAAGGGACGCGTCCCTGTCTTTGGTGGGAAAAAGCGCGGAACGCACATTGGAAAATTACAATGCCGATATCGCCATCATTTCCTGTAAAGGATTGGATCTGAAACGGGGTGTGACAGAGTCCAACGAAGAAGAGGCGGAGATCAAACGGGCCATGCGCCGCTGCGCCACACAGACCTTTTTGGCAATGGACAGCAGTAAGTTCAACCGGGCATCCTTTGTCCGTACGACAGACTTAAAATCCGGTGACACACTGGTCACCGACAAGCTGGATGAGGAATGGAGACGTATCCTGACTGACAAAGGTATCCGGCTGGTCACTTGTGGAGAGGAATAAAACCATACAGGCCATTAGCTGTGCAGCTATCACTACCTACTTACTGTAGAAACAAACGCACGGCTGAAATAAAGAAAAGGAGAGATATGTACAATGAGCGAACCTATTTACAATTTGGCATTTGATTTTGGAGCTTCCAGCGGGAGAATGATTTTAAGCAAATTCCAGGATGGAAAAATTGAACTGGAGGAATTACACCGTTTCTACAATGAGCCGGTATGGGTAGGAAATGTTTTCTATTGGGATACCTTCCGTATGTACCACGAACTGAAGACAGGACTGAAAAAAGCCGCAGCCAGAAAAATTCCGATAAAGAGTATGGGAATCGATACCTGGGGCGTAGACTATTGCCTGTTGGACAAGGAAGGAAATGTGATCGGTAATCCGATCCACTACAGGGACGACCGCACGGAACACGCCATAGAAGAGGTGGGCAAGATCGTTCCCCTGGAAGAATTATATGGCACTACGGGAATTCAGTTCATGAATTTCAACACGATATTCCAGCTGTATGCGGATATGCAGATGAGACCCGACATATACGAAAAAGCGGACAAAATCCTGCTGATGCCGGATATGTTCGGCTATTTCCTTACCGGAAAGAAATATAACGAATATACAGAGCTCAGCACCGGCCAGGTGCTGGATGCCAAGAACAGAACACTGGACGTGGATCTGCTGAAAAAAGTGGGAATCCGGCCGGAATTATTCTGTGAGATGGTAGCTCCTGGTACCATCATCGGAGACCTGAGCGAACAGGTGGTAGATGAAACCGGTATATCCGGTGTGAAAATGATAGCGGTCGGCAGTCATGATACAGCGTCCGCGGTAGCCGGAACGCCTTTTGAGGACAGAAACGCCGCATTCTTAAGCTGCGGGACCTGGTCTTTGCTGGGGATGGAGCTGGATGAGCCTATTCTGACAAAAGAATCCTACGAATATAACTACACCAACGAAGGCGGTGTGGAAGGCAAGATCCGTTACCTGAAAAACATCAACGGTTTGTGGGTAATGCAGAACCTGCGCAGGAACTGGTGCGAGTTCGAAGGAGAGGTATCTTTCCCCGACATCATCGCGGCCGCCAAAGCTGCCAAACGCCAGGATTTCCATATCAACCCCAATGATCCCAGATTCAACGCTCCTTACAATATGATGAAGGAAGTAATCGGATACTGTGAAGACCATGGACAGGGAACACCCGAGGGCTTAGGGGAGATCGCTATGGCTATCTATAACGGCCTGACCTATGAATATAAGAAGACCATCGAAGATCTGGAGCTCTTAACCGGAAAAACCATCTCCTGCATCAATATGGTGGGCGGCGGTATCCAGGATCAGCTGCTGTGTGAACTGACTGCGAAGCAGACCGGCAAAAAAGTCGTGGCCGGACCTACGGAAGGTTCCGTTTTGGGCAACGTGGTTATGCAGTTAAAGGCTCTGGGCTATATTTCATCACTGGAAGAAGGCCGGGCTATCGTGAAGAATTCTTTCGGGCAGAAAGTACATATGCCTCAGTAACTGCGAGGGGACTGGCTCCTTTCGGCAGAATAGCAAAACGGTAAGATACTAAGGGAGAAAGGTGCCTGTCCCCGGATGTCGGCTTGTTTGAGTCAACTACCGGTGACAGGCATTTTCATATACCGGCCCTCCCACAATTTACCATAAGCCGCTGTGCCCGTAGTATGTTCCGGGAAAAATAGCAAATAAAAAGATATTATTCTCAGATTATTGACAGTTTTCCTTATTTTTCTTATTATAGTCCCGTTTTCGACACTTGAAAAAGAGAAAAGAGAAGAAAACCCGCATAAACACTGGGGATTCTTCTCTTTTTTTGATTATGAAATGTTGTATGGTATTCTTATTTCGAAATTATTTTTA
>NZ_JAWDIY010000033.1:0-52203 GCF_032380655.1 Diplocloster hominis
GTATTTGTTTCGCAAAACTATTTTACAACAAAATGAGGAGGCAGGGTGAATTTATTTTTTATTTTATTTTTCCTAGACTTTTTGCTTAAGTTCGCGCCTATGGGGCCTGTCCCCGGATGCAGGCCTGGCCGAAGGAATAAAACGCCTTCTTCCCCGTAAGTGGGACCATTCCAGTCAACATCCAGGGACAGGCCCCTTTCTCCACGCAGTTACTGGAAGAATCCAGCCTTACTGCCGAAAGGTGCCAGTCCCTTCCGTACTGATCTCTAATCGTCTGTATGTTCCGAAAGAGGCAGGCGCCATTCATCCAGCAGTTTGTCCACGATCGCTCTCTGGGCCGCTTCGTTATAATACAGCACCTCATATTCATTGCCGTCCCGGCTGACTTTCTTTTCCATGAATATTCCCAGGCCGGTGCCTTTTTCCGTAATTACTTTGCGCTGGATATCACCGACTACGGTTTCCAGCACATATCCTCCGCTGATCAGGCGGTCCATAATCGTCTTGTTTTTGATCTGTTTCATCACACTGGCATCGCGCTGGTCATTCATCTGCTGTACAAGCTCAGACAGTGTGCACTTTTCGGAATAATAGATCTGAGACGCGATTCTCTCGCTCATCATAAACTCGGCTTTTAAACGGCGTCCTGACTTTTTGCCGGAATCCTGTCCGTCCCGTGCACAGGAGCCGTCATCCTTCTCCGTCTCAACCCTCACCGCTTTTGCCGTCCCGCCCTTTTGGTAACTCTCCACCGAGGGCGCCCTGCCGTTTTCTTCCTCAAAATAATAGACCTGATGCACGCCTCCGCTGAACTCCCGGATAAACTCGATAAATTTCTCACCGTAGCGTTCATATTTATTTTGTCCCACACCGGTTACGTTCAGCATTTCCTCCCTGTTTAACGGTACCTTGACACACATATCCGTCAGGGTCTTGTCGGAGAAAATAATATAGGGAGGCATGCCTTCCTGGCGGGCGATCTCCAGACGCTTTTCCCGCAGCCTGTCGAACAGCTCCAGGCCTTTGGAGTTCAGTATATCGGATATCCGCTGTTTTCTTCTCTTCTGCCGGGTACTATCTGCTGCCGAAGCCGCCGGTTCTTCCTGGCTGGGCTTGCATTTCATGGTTACGTTCCGATTCCCGTCCAGTATCTCCTTCGCTTTGCCGGTTAATTTCAGCAGCATGTATTTATCCCGCGTCACCAGCAGATACCCGTCCATCACCATCTGATTGATCAGGCCCTTCAGTTTCGTTTCTTCCATGCCGCGTCGCAGGCCGAAACTGGCCAGGCCGGTAAGACCGTAGGAGCGCAGCTTCGCCCGGTTCTCGCCCCTAAGTACACCGACGATCACATTGATTCCATAACGCTGTCTGCATTCCCGGATACAGGTAATCACATCCACCGCGATATCCGTCAGATCGACCTCCTCATAATCCGTCAGACAGTTAGAGCAGTTACCGCAGTAACCGCTGCCCTCCTCCCCGAAATAGCGCAGTATGTAGTCTCTTAGACAGTCATTGGTAAAACAGTAATACGTCATTTTCCGGAGCCGTATCCTGTCCTGCTCCTGCACCAGTTCCCGCTCATCCCAGGAAAGAGCCTCATTCTCCGGCTCCTGATCCATCATAAATTCATGAATCCGCACATCCTGCCCGCTGTAGTATAAAATACACTCCGAAGGCTCGCCATCCCTGCCGGCACGGCCCGCTTCCTGGTAATAGCTTTCGATATTTTTCGGCATATTATAATGAATCACATAGCGCACGTTGGATTTATCGATCCCCATCCCGAACGCATTCGTCGCCACCATAACCGGACTGCGGTCATAGATAAAATCATCCTGGTTCTCCTGTCTTTCCCGGTCCCCAAGCCCCGCGTGATATCTGGTCGCCGCCACACCGGCAGACCTCAGCTTCTCACATACCTCTTCCACGTCTTTTCTGGTCAGGCAGTATATAATACCGCTTTGATCCTGGTGCCCCATGACATACTCCTGCAGCGCGCCGAATTTATTCCTGGGAGTCTGAACACCGAAGTACAGATTCTTCCGGTCAAACCCGCTGACTAAAACCGTAGGATTCCATAGCTTTAGCATACATATGATATCATCCCGCACTTCCTTCGTGGCGGTGGCCGTAAAAGCGCCGATCACCGGCCTCACCTGCAGCGTATCCACGAATCTGGATATTTTCAGATAACTGGGCCTGAAGTCCTGCCCCCACTGGGAAACGCAGTGGGCCTCATCCACACAGACCATGGAGATTTGTGCCCGGGAGGCAAACATCCGGAACTCTTCCGTCTCCAGGCGCTCCGGGGCCACGTAGATAATCTTATATCTTCCCTGCGCCGCATACTGCATGGCCATACGGTATTGATTCACGGTCAGGGAACTGTTCAGATATGCCGCATGAATCCCCGCCTGGTTCAAACTGCTGACCTGATCCTTCATAAGAGAAATCAGCGGTGATATGACCAGTGTAAGCCCGGGAAGCATCAGAGCAGGAATCTGATAACAGATGGATTTTCCGGCGCCGGTGGGCATGATTCCCAAAGTATCCTGCCCTTTTAGCAGGCTGTCAATTAACATTTCCTGCCCTTCCCGAAACTCCGTGTATCCAAAATACTGTTTTAACAGCTCGTATTTTTTTCCATACTTCGTACTTAACTGCTCCAATTGACAGCCTCCTTTGGCATCTATTTTATTCCAATTAATTGTGGGACTTTGAAAGAAAAGTGACCAGAACTATCTTGATTTGTACTGAAATACTACCATATTTCTCATAAAATTACAAGCCACGCACTTTCTATGAAATAAAACAAAGCTGTTGCTTCCACGGCTTCATCAGCTACCGGAGCAACAGCTTTTTTCCATCCACTCATCTAATCTTCTTTTCTCCTGTAAATGCGGCAGGAAATCAGATAAGAAACTGCAACTACCGCGATTATCAGCACCACCGCCGCAGCCACGAACCATTTCTGATTGTTCCATCCGCTGCACAGCACAAACAACTTTTTCAGCCAATCACCAGCCCCTGCCATCAGAATGGAGGGAACCACGAATATGGCCATTAACGCCAGCCGCCCCTTCTCCACACCCAGCCGGAATATAACCGGCAGCGCGATACTGTAAAGAATGAGTGACACTCCCGCAACGATTGCCATACTCTTCCACATTACCAGAATTTCCGTTAACGGCTCATGCCGGATCATCAGAAAAACCAGAGCTGTTACACATCCTAAAAAAGCGGCAATACACTCAAAAAGTATGAGCATCACATATTTTTCCATCACCGCGGTATTGCGTTTCAAGGGCATGGCCCTGGTGTATTGATGCCAGTGATAGAAATCGTCATAAGACATGGATGTGATCACGGTCATGGGAAGCAGTATAGCCAGCATACTTCCCATGACACCAGGGGAAGCGAAGCTCAACGGGATGAATACCACCAGGGCAATCATCAATTGTTTGAAATATGTCCTGATCACCATCAGATCCTTAGCCAGTAACCCGATCATATCAATCTACCCCCTGCTTTTCAAAGATCTTACAGGATATCTGATAGGATGCCCATACAATAAGCAAAATGATCAGCGGGCTCATGTACAAAAGCATCTTCAGCTGTGCCTCTGACGGAAGGAACCGGGTCACCTTCTCCCTAAGGCTCAAAAGCAGATAGACGGATGCGGTAAGAGCACCGATCATGCCGATCATAATAAATCTGCCCTTTTCCACGCCAAATTTGTAAAGCAGCGGCAGCACAAAGCTATACAGTAAGATGGCGACTCCCACCGACCCCAGTGCGCCTCCCCAGATCACAGGCAATTTGTCCGCGGCGATATTCTGAACCATACTCATCACGGAACCGACGACCGCAGCCACTGCGGACATGGCAAAGGATAGCAGCACCAACAGGATATATTTGGATTTTACAATGGTACGGGCCCCCATGGGTAAGGCTTTTGCGTACCGGTTCCAGTGATAGTAATCGTCATAGGACATGGTATTGATCACAGCCATGGGACTCATGACTGCCATAACGCTGCTTAATACTTCCGGTGTTTTCAGAAAGCAGACGATAAATATCACATACATAATACCAAAGGATTTGAAATAGGGTCGCAGACTGTAAAAATCTTTTAATAACAGGGCACTCATAATCTCACACCTTTCACATAGAATAAAATAATATTTTCAATATCGGCCTGATCGATTACCAGATCCCGGTAAATTCTCCCGATCTCCTTTCGCTGGCTGGTCAGCACCTCATAGCCGAACTGGTTCTTCCGATAGGAAATACAGAGCTTAGGGTCCAGTTTGCGAAACTGCTCCTCACTGCAGCGTATAATGCCGTATTCATAGAGCAGCTCATCTTTGTTTTTCTGAAACAGGATTTTGCCGCCGTGAATGAAGATAATATAGTCCGCGATCTTCTCCAGATCGCTGATAATATGGGACGAAACCAGGATGGTATGTTCCTCGTCCTGTATAAAGTCCAGGAACAGCTCCAGGATTTCATCCCGCACGATCGGGTCCAGTCCGCTGGTAGCTTCATCCAGGATCAGCAGTTTTGCCTGATGGGACATAGCCACCGCGATGGATAACTTCATTTTCATCCCCCTGGAGTATTCCTTGATCTTCTTTTGCGCCGGCAGCTGAAAGCGTCTCAGATACTCCTCATACTTTCCTGGCTGCCAGCCCTTATATATCTTTGACATTACTTTTCCGATCTCCGGAGCCGTCAGCTGTTCGTGGAAACAGCTCTCATCAAACACGACCCCGATCTGTTCTTTTATCTCCCGTTCCTTCTCCACATGATCCTGGCCGAATACCTGAATTTTACCGCTGTCCACACAGATCAGATTCAGAATCGCTTTGATGGTGGTTGTCTTACCGGCGCCGTTTTCCCCCACAAACCCTACCACACTGCCCTTCGGCACATTCATTGACACATGATCCAGTTTAAAATTATCATAATCCTTGCACACATTTTGTAATTCAATTGCATAGTCCATATTGGTTTCCTCCATTTATACATTTTCGTATGATCCCATTCACTGCTTTTCTATTTCCTTTCCCTGGTGTCCTTTCCTTTTCATCCTTCGTCTTCGTATAACATTTTCAAAATGTCCTGCAGCTCCTGCAGTTCGATATGACTGATTCTTGCCGCTTCCACCGCATTCTGCAGATTTTCTTCAATCCTGCGCAAATGCTCTTCCTTCATCAGTTCCATATTGGCGTCCGCTACAAAACTGCCTTTACCCACCACGGAATATATATATCCGTCCCGCTCCAGATCCTCATAGGCCCTCTTAGTGGTGATAACGCTGATTCTGAGCTCTTTCGCCAGGAGTCTCATAGACGGGAGCGCTTCCCCCGGCTTCAATTCCCCAGCGACGATCATATTCTTGATCTGTGATGTGATCTGTTCATATATGGGCTTTCCGCTGGAATTGCTGATTATTATATTCACTCGCTCACCTCTTATCGAAATGTGTATATCGTTTATATACATTATTATACACAATATATACACTCTGTCAACAGTTTTTTGCAAATGAAAAGCAAAAAACGGACAGCAAAATTTTCCAGTATGCATGGGTTCCGATTTACCACGATTTGGATATCACGATTCGGATATCACAAGGCACGGTCTCCGAAACACAAAGAATGCCTGTCCCCGGAAGCCATCCTCAAAATTGAGTATCTCAATTCGGGGGCGGCGTCGGAGACAGGCATCTTCCTGCTCTGCTTACCTATTTTCTATTTTCCATTACAACGATTCGCTATTGCAAAGCTTCCATTTTCGCAAACGCAATGGAACCGCCCCAGGCCACAAGCCCGGTCAATACCACAGAACTTAATATCAATGCAAAAAATCCGAACTCCACGTTCACCAAAAGCGTCCCGGCCACACAAGCCAGTATCGCTATCATAATAACAAGTCCCTCACCCAGCAGACGCATCATCTGCTTTCCAAAATTTCCAAGGATATTGCCCAGCAGGGCTTCACTGAGCACATTAAAATACAGCTTCGTCGCCTGTAAGCATACATAGATCAACACAGTGAGCACAGCCTGGACCACTGTCAGGCGCAGTACAACCGCCGCAGGTATCGTCATCAGGCAGCCGTCAATAAATGAACGAATGTGTTCGATCAGGGTAGCGTACCACACTTTCCGTATGGAACTGTCCGGAATCAGATAGGTGTAGGGATTCTCCAGCTCCTTCGACCATTTTGTCGCATAGCTGGTAAAAATAAACACCAAATAAGCCATAACACCGGGAACCACAAAAAACCGATAGGGGCTGGCCGCCAGATCATTCAGATAGGCAAATACTGCGATCCCGATCCCCAGGATCAGGGATATGAGCGTAAACATTCCGAATATAAATGTTTTATTTTTCTTATATTCCAGCAGCTGTCTGTAAAAAATCGCTTTCGCTCCGCTTCCTTTATATTCCACCTGGGCTTTTCCGTATTTTTTCTTTTTCCCGATGGACATGCCCGATGTTTCGCCCTTTTTCTTTTTCTGCATAATCTCCTGGTAATCATCGGCAAACTTCATCGCGTCCTCGTAGTACTCTCCCACACATCTCATCCGAACCGCGATAATCAGCAGCACCAGAGTAAACACCAAATACAAGAGGGTGCAGATCACATTCAGCGTCGTAGGCCCCAGTATCAACAGCCTGACAAACGCAATGTTCCATCCGATAATCGGAATACACTGAAGAAACGGATGATCCAGAACCAGCGGAAGAACGCTCCATGACGCATCCTGCGTAAAGAACATGTATGCGGCAAACAGAACCAGCGCAGCCACGACCAGCCATACCGCGCGGCAAAGCAGGCGCACTGTGCCTTCTTTCAGCCGCTCATTTCCATATAATACAACTACCAGGCTGGCTTCCAGTACATTTTCCACAATATAGGCCAGCACAAAATACAGCAGCATTTTCCAGACCGGTATCCCGAACAGCGTACATCCCAGAACGGTCACGACCAGGGTTAACACCAGATTCATCATATTGGACTTCATCTGTTCATACAGGAGAATCAATTTCGGTGAGATCGGCGCGGAAAACAGGAAATGCACCTCACTTGGCCGGAACAGCAGTCCTTTTCTCTTGGCATATTGCAGCAGACTGGCGGGAATATTTAAAAATACCAGTGCCGACAGGGCATAGACCAGATACCTGGGGGTATTCCAGTTATTCGCGACTACCAGACTTCCGATGCCGGTCAGAATCATAGCAACATAAGCGATCCCCAGGACCAGATAAATATAGGTCACCGGTTTGGTCAAAGCCTTTCGTATCCGGTTAACCATCGTCCTTTTCCACAGATAAATTAATGATTTCATAGTTACCTCCACGCGTGCGTGTTCCGCACATATTGGTATAACACGGCATTACAGCGGAAGCTGTAAAAGAAGGAATGGGGAAGCATCTTATTTGTCACCCCTCATCACCGCCCGTAATATCGAAGAACAGATCTTCGATGTCCTGGTCCTTTGCTTCCTCTTTGGTATACTGCCCGATTATCTTACCTTTTTCCATGACAAACATGACATCCCAGAGTTCTTTTACCATCTCAAGCATATGGGTACTGATCAGAATCGTCACGCCCTGTTCCCTCTGCTCCAGGACCACCTGCTTTAACTCCTTGATCGCTCTGGGGTCCAGTCCCACCATGGGTTCATCTAACATCAGCACCTGCGGCCTGATCAGCAGGGCACAGCAGATACTGACCTTTTGCATCATTCCTTTGGACAGCTCATTGCCCAGCTTATCCTGTTTGTCCTCCAGCTCAAAGCGGGTCAGCAAATCGATGATCTCCTGCTCGCTTACCGATACTCCATAAGCTCTGTGTATATATTCCAGATGTTCCCGGACGGTGAGGGCATCGAACATGGCCGGTATCTCAGGCACATAACCGAATTGTTTTTTGGCTTCCAGTTTCCTGTTGGAAATTCCCTGGATGCCCACCCCGCCTTCAAAGCGGAGCAGCCCGGCAATGCTCTTTATGATTGTAGATTTTCCTGCCCCATTGGGGCCCAGCAAGATTCCCACTTTCCCATCCGGTACTGTGAAACTGACATGATCCACCGCCAGATGCTTCCCATACTTCTTTGTCAAATCTTGTATTTCCAGCATAGCAACTGCTCCTCTCATAATTGCCCATGTATTATTGTACTAATTCTTTAATACAATAATACATATCCATAAGTTATTTGTCAAGAATTTATTTCAGGTCAATTTCCAGTTATGGGAGGGGACTGGCACCTTTCGGCAGTAAAGCCAACCCTTCCGGAAACTGCGCGGAGAAAGGGGCCTGTCCCCAGATGCCGGCCTGAGCAGGCCAAAAACCCGCCTCCTCCCGCCAAATGCGGAGCATTCCAGTCTATCCGCATACAAACACTAACGGATATAACCGCAGTTTAATTTCTATTATTGAGGTCACAAAGGAAAAATTGAGATCATTACACTTTTACTGACATAAATAGAATATTAATTAGAAAGAAAAATACCGAAAACGCAAGAGATAAAATCTTTACCCTTTACTTTATCTGGAATCGAATGCCTTATAAAGCTTAGAAAGAATCAAAAAGGGGCGGAACTTAAGTCCCGCTCCTTCCCGCCCTCCGGGACCATACAAAATATCCTACTGTTTTTCAGCAATCTCACCCTGCTTTTTGTAGATGGAACTTGGCGGAATAAAGCCTCTTACCATCGAGAGCGGATAAACATTGCTGTTTCTACCGATTACTGTTCCGGGATTTAATACGGAATTACATCCCACTTCCACATAGTCCCCTACCATGGCGCCGAACTTTTTGAGTCCTGTCTCAATGTCACCGTCCTTTGTATGAAGGACTACCAGGGTCTTATCAGATTTCACATTGGATGTAATCGAACCCGCACCCATATGGGACTTGTAACCCAGGATGGAATCGCCAACATAATTGTAGTGGGGTACCTGTACATTATTAAATAATATGACATTCTTTAACTCTGTGGAATTCCCCACCACACAGCCTTCCCCTACCAGCGCGTTGCCTCGGATGAACGCACAGTGACGCACTTCCGTGTTTTTACCGATGATAACAGGACCGTTTAAAAATGCCGTGGGGGCTACTTTTGCAGAGCGGGCTACCCAAATGTTTTCTCCTCTTTTTTCATATTCCTCTTCTGGCAATGCTGCTCCCAGCTCTTTTATAAATGCTCCGATTTCAGGAAGGACCTCCCACGGGTATTCAGCTTTTTCCAAAAGCGCCGCCGCCTGTGTCTGGGTTAAGTCGTATAGATTTCTGATTTTCATTGCTTCCATTTTCCTGTTTCCTTTCTGATGTTTGTTTGCTGGTTCATTCGGGATTTGATCTTTCAAAGTGTTGTCTTAGCAGGGATTCTCTTTCGCTGCATTGCTGTTTGGGGCATCACTGTTTGGAGCATTACTGTTTGGGGCATTACCTGTTGGGGTTTTGCTGTTTGAAGCATTATTTTGCTGATCCTTTGGATCTTTGGCCTTTGCCTTGCTTGTTTGGCGGGAAGCGCTCTGCTTATAGCAGGCGGCGATTCTGTCATAATTTCCCCGCAGCGCGTACTGATTATGCAGCCCCAGCACACCCTGGGTTCTGGAACGGATAAATTTATCCAGCTTTTCCATATACTCATCCGGTGTTATGGTTCCCTCTGCCACATAGGTCAATCCCTTTTCCCAGCTGGCTGTCAGCTCCGGGTTGAGAAGCGAGCGTATGGATGTGTTCACCACATCGTAAATCATTTCCCCCAACTGGGTGGGCGTTATGATCTGTGTTTTTTTATTCAGCCCCAGATATTCGATATTGACCAGTTTTTTTAATATCTCGGCTCTTGTCGCGCTGGTTCCGATGCCGCTGCCTTTGATCTGGGCCCGCAGTTCCTCGTCCTCGATCAGCTGGCCGGCATTTTCCATCGCCAGTATCATGGAGCCGGAATTATAGCGCTTCGGCGGGGAAGTTTCTCCCTCCTTGATATCCAGGCTGCTCACCGTCAGGGAAGCACCTTTCTTCAGCGCGTGCAAGACCGCCAGCAGTTCCTCATCGCTCAGATTTTCTTCCTCTGCCCCGTCCTCCTCGGACTTTTTCTTCTGCTGAGGACGGCCGGACACCTTCAGATATCCTTCTGATAACAGAACGCGGAAATTAGAGAAAAACTTTTCTCCCCGGATATCCGCGATCAGCTGAACTTTCTGATACACTGCCGCCGGATAGAATATACTTAAGAACCTGCGCACAATCAACTCATAGACCTTCGCCGCATTGGCGTGCAGAGAACCCAGCGCGCCAAATCCCTGGCCGGTCGGAATGATCGCATAGTGATCCGTGATCTGTTTGTCATTGACATAACGGGTCCTGGCCAGATTCTTATAGGAGCCGTTTTCCAGGATCTCTGCCGCGAACGCACCTGTTCTGGTATAATTCTTTAGCCCGAATAAATTCTTCTGGATTACTTTGGCCACTGCGGTGGAGAGAACACGGGCATCGGTTCTTGGATAGGTTACCAGTTTTTTCTCGTATAATTCCTGGGTTATCCGCAAGGTTTCATCCGGGCTTAATTTGAACAGCCGGGAGCAGTCATTTTGCAGCTCCGCCAGGTTAAAAAGCAGGGGAGGATTCTTATTTTCTTTCTTTTTCTCGATCTTATCCACAACCGCTAGGATGGGTTGCTCTTCACTTAAGAAACGGATCAGTTCTTCGGCCTTTTCCCGTTCCTTGAATCCGTTTTCCTTATAGAGGTCTCTGGAGGCAAAATAACGCGTGCCTTCTACCGCCTTCCATTCTCCCTCAAACGGTTTTCCTTCATGGTCATAGGTCCCGATCACCCGGTAAAACGGCGTTTTTACAAACTCACGGATCTCTCGTTCCCGCCTGACCACCATGCCCAGCACACAGGTCATTACCCTTCCTACCGAAACCACGGTACGGTTTACCCGCAGATAATTGGCGATGGAATTCCCGTATTTTAAGGTCAGCAGTCTGGAAAAGTTAATCCCCATCAGATAATCTTCTTTGGCACGAAGATAGGCGGATGCCGACAGATTATCATATTCCGACAGGTCCTTCGCCGTCTCGATTCCCTTGCGGATCTCTTCCTCCGTCTGGGAATCGATCCAGACTCTCCGGCGCTTCTTGCCGTGAACCTGCGCCATCTGTTCCACCAGCCGGTAGATATATTCCCCTTCCCGTCCGGAGTCAGTACAGACATAGATCGTATCCACATCTTCCCGGTTCAGCAGCCCGCTCACGATCTGGAACTGCTTTGCCACTGACGGAATCACCTCATATTTGAATTCCTTCGGCAAAAACGGCAGCGTTTCCAGACTCCATCTTTTGTATTTACTATCGTAAACCTCCGGATAGCTCATGGTCACCAGGTGTCCCACACACCAGGTAACGATCGCTTCCTCTGATTCCACATACCCATCGTGCCTCACGGTTCTCAGATTCAAAGCCTTGGCAAATTCCTGGGCCACACTGGGTTTTTCTGCTATGTATAACGCTTTCGACATGTATTTCCAACTTTCTAACGTATCACGTGAGGCATGTACAAGCTTCATACAAGCACTCACATCCTGCAAAACCGGACCGGTTTTGTAATAAAGATATTATTTTTCCTTTCATTATATTACATCCAACACTTTTTTGGCAACTGATTTTAGAACAGGTACCTGCCCTGCTATGGGAGGGGACTGGCACCTTTCGGCAGTAAAGCTAAATTTTATAGAAACTACGTGGAGAAAGGGGCCTGTCCCCGGATGTTGACTAGTCCAGCTCCTCCCCCCCGGAGCAGTCGTTTTTTTCCTCATAAGACCGTCATCTGGTGACAGGCACTTTTCTTCGCGTAGTTTTATAAACTCCGGCTTTGCTGCCGAAAGGTGGCCCATCCCCTCCCATCGAAATGTAACTTATGTTATACTGTAACAAAAGACCACTAAATGTTACAGGAACTTTGGAGGGGAAATGTTATGAAAGAGTTATTCACCGTTGGGGAACTTTCCAAATTATTCTCTATGAACATCCGGACACTTCGATATTATGACCAGGTGGGTATCCTGAAACCGGAAATGACGGATAGCAAAACAGGCTACCGCTATTACTCCACCCGCCAGTTTGAGCGTCTGAATACGATTAAGTATCTCCGGGCACTGGATATGCCGATTGAAAAGATTGCGCATTTCTTTGACAACAAAGACCCTGAAACCATGGTGGAACTCCTGCGCGGACAGCAGGCAGATATAAGCCGTAAAATTGCCGAGTTCCAGACAATCAGCAGAAAAATAGACAACCGCCTCACCCAGATCCAGGATGCCGTATACTCCAGCATGAACATCAGCCGGATACGCCATATAGAAAAGCGGGCGGTCTTAAGCCTGCGCAGAGAAATTCCCCGGGATACGGACCTGGAATATCCGATCCGGGAGCTGGAGCGTCTCAATGACTTAAGCCCCGCCATGTTTCTTGGAAAAGTCGGGGTGTCTATCTCTGCCGCCGATCTGCGGAACCGAAAGTTTGACCGTTTTTCCGAAATTTTTGTCTTTGTGGAGGACGAAGACCGCTACGAAGGAAATCTGGAATATCTAAAGGAGCAGGACTATCTTACCATCCGCTTTTCCGGCACCCATGCGAAATCCGATGACTCCTACAATCTCCTGTTGGATTATATGGAAAAAGAAAACCTTCGGATTACCGGAAGTTCCGTCGAAGTCACCTTGATCGACTCCGGGCTGACGAATAATCAATCTGAATTCGTCACGGAACTTCAGATTCCCTTTGACGAAGGCATGCCGTTATAAAGGACGAAATGACAGCCCAATCCAGCTGTCATTTTTATCTCAGTTTTATTCTCAATTCTCAGTTTTATTCCCAATTCTCAGTTTTATTCCCAATTCTCGGTTTAATTCTCATTTTCATTCTCAGTTTTATTTCTCATATTAACTTTCTTTGTTAATTTTCGGTAATTTTAAAAAAAGTTATTGATTTTTTTGAATTATGGGTATAGTATTAGTGTATGTTATATGTAGTTTTGATAACTACATATCGTAATATTCATTCGTCGTCAGGAGGTTTTCACATGAGTACAATGACTGCTACTACCGCGTTACCCGCAAAAACAAAAGAGACAAGAAAATTAAAAGAACCCGGCAGTGCCATCACGCATTTTATCGGTATGGTACTGGCTCTGACCGGAGCAATCCCCCTTTTAATCCGGGGAGCCGGGAACCCGAATCCATATCATGAGATTTCACTGGCCGTCTTTATCATCAGTATGGTACTGTTGTATGGCGCCAGCGCCACCTATCATTCCCTGGAACTGTCCACCGACCGGGCAAACCGCACTCTCCGCAAAATGGATCATATGATGATCTTTGTCCTGATCGCAGGCACTTACACTCCGATCTGTGTAATCGTATTAAAAGGTGCGACCGGATACGGCATGCTGGCCCTCGTATGGGGCATAGCCCTGGCAGGCATGATTATCAAAGCCTGCTGGATCACCTGTCCGAAATGGTTCTCTTCCGTCATCTATATCGCTATGGGCTGGATTTGTGTACTGGCATTTACCCAGATCATCAATACGCTGTCAGCCGCCGCATTTGGCTGGCTTCTGGCCGGCGGCATCATTTATACAGTGGGCGGAATCATCTATGCCTTAAAGCTGCCGCTTTTTAATTCCCGGCATGAAAATTTCGGTTCCCATGAAATTTTCCATCTGTTCGTGATGGGCGGAAGCCTCTGCCATTTTATTCTGATTTATCAGTATATCGCAGTCATGGCCTGACCTTTGGCAAATATGCCGGACATCTGAAAAGAACCATCTGCAACCTGTCATTCCTTCTGTAAGGAATAAGAACAGGCTACAGATGGTTCTTTTTATGATGTCATGGCTTGTAAGATATCACGATCCGCTGTCCATTGTCTGTTGAACGATGCTATCCATAATACTTCTGGTCAGCATCCCGCGTACATAGCCGAACACCTGTCCGTCCGCGCCGATCATAAAGGTGGTCGGATACGCCTGGATGCCATAGTCAGCAAACACCTCCCCTGTGGTATCCATCACCACCGGATAGTTATATCCTCCTTCTTCCAGAAAACTTTTCACTTCTTCTACCGTGCCGTCCTGATTTCTCGGATTATCCTCAGTTTTTGGATTTGCCACTCCTAAAACGATCAGATCCTCTTCATTACCTCCCGACTCTTCATATAGGGCCTGGATATCCGGCATTTCCTTCTGGCAGGGTCCGCACCAGGTGGCCCAGAAATTCAGAAATACTACTTTTCCCCTATAATCCGACAGCGTATGCTCTTCCCCGAATTGATCCGTCAACGTAAAGTCCGGTGCGTAATTCATCTCCTCCTGCTGTGTATCCGGGTTATCCGGATCATCCGGCACATTAGGGGTATCCGGATCGTCAGGTATATCTGGTTGATTCGCAGCAGCCTGATTATCCGTAATTTTGCTATCGGAAAGATAACCGGTAACCCCGTTCATCCATCCGGTGAACATCATGATTCCAATAAAAATCATCAGAACTCCGCCAATTTTCACCGTATACTTTACGATCCTCTGATGCTTTCGGAAAAAATCCAGTACTGTACCCGTAAACAATCCCACAGCCAGGAACGGAAGGACGAAACCTAACGTATATACTCCGATTAACCCAAAGGCCGCCGCGGAGCTCGATGCCGAGGATGCCATCAGCAGCACACTGGCCAAAGCCGGCCCTACGCAGGGTGTCCAGGCAAAACTAAATGTGAATCCCAATACTAGGGCTACCAGAGGATTCATGGCAAACCGGTCCAGGCGGATCGGCAGCCGGTGTTCCCGCTCCATTCCAAGACCTCCGAACAGTCCCAGCTGGAACAGCCCGAACAGCACGATCAGTGCTCCGCCGACCCGGGCGATCAGCACCCGGTACTCAGAAAAAAATTGGCCGGCCGCCGTGAAGCCAAACCCAAGGAGAAAGAAAGCAAAACTGATACCGACCACAAAAAATAAAGTATTCAGCAAAACCTTACCTTTTTTATAAAATATCCTTCCGTTTTCATCCACACTCTTGGTTCCGCCGGCCAGATATCCTATATAGAGCGGAACCAATGGCAGCACACAGGGGGAGAAAAAACTAACCATTCCCTGTAAGAACACCGTCAGCGCTGAAACTCCCACATTAATATCAAATCCCATTCACCGTCACCTCATTTTCCTTATCCTGCGAACACACTCTCTTAAAACCTACGTCTTATTTTTATCCATCTCATCCTGTGTTATGTCCGACAATTATCACAATTTGATAATTGTATTCTGTAATTATATTAATTACAGTTTGAATAGTGTAATGATAACAGTTACAGTTGAATTTGTCAACTATTTTTTTCGGCCGGTGTGGGAGGGGACTGGCACCTTTCGGCAGTAAAGCTATACCCTCCGGCAACTGCATGGAGAAAGGGGCCTGTCCCCCGGATGCCGGTCTATTCCAGTCAACATCCGGGGACAGGCCCCTTTCTCCACGCAGTTACCAGAAGGTCTGGCTTTATTACCGAAAGGTGCCAGTCCCCTCCGGTCCTGCCTGTACCTTCTTAAGTATAGCAGCTCCGCTGGGCACAACATCGATCACATGAATGCCCGGTTTGATCACGATTCCCGTTTCCCGCTGTGCCTCTCCCCGGCAGTCGTACACGGTCAGCTGATAATGCAGCCCGGAATCTCTATCGTCACCTTCCTCCCCGGTTAACTGCCCGTTCCGGCCCGTACCGCTATATTCCAGATACAGCTTGTCTGCGGACGAACCGTTTACAAACAGCATATCGGCATATAATGTTTCCATATGAATCACTTCCCTGGTATGCCAGGTACATGCAAACTGTTCCTCGAAACTTCCTTTGACGACGTTATACCGGGCAATGGGATTCAACGGTTCAAAAGTTCCTCTGATAAACGCGTTCCGGTACTTTCTCCACAAAGCACAGTAAAATCCGAGCATCTTCCGGTGATCCTCCGGCAGTTCATCCAGACGCATGGAGATCTGAGGGACGCTGAACAGGATCTGGATGATCTGCAGTGCTGCGCTCTCTGCGGTATCCTTGGGATGCCACATGATCATATCCGAATGAACCGCACTGTCTCCGCTAAGAAGCCTGATATCGGTCACCCTTACATGGTTTTCCGCCGCATCGAAGGGGCAGTCCACCGCCCGGAATATGTTACCATAGCTTCTCATCAAAGGCCCGTTATACGTCTGCCGGAACTCCAGCAGTATATCCGGCTTCCGTTTTTTTAGTCTGGCGGTACAGTCTGTCATCAGCCGGTCCGCCGCCTCGTGGAAGGATACGCAGTCTCTTCTCTCATCTTCAATACTCCCGCTGAACGGGGTCACGACGAATTCATCCACGAAGTCCATCTTAAACCCGTCCACATCCCATTCCAGCAGTGCATTCTCAAACAGGGAAATGATAAATTCCCTGACCTGGGGATATCTGGGGTCCAGCACGTGCCATTCCCGGTCCGCGGCCGGATCGATCAGCATGTCCGCAAATCTTTGGAAGTTCTGCGATCTTTCGCCGATAAACGGCAGAGAGTACCAGGGAATCACCTTCATCCCGAGTCCGTGGACCTCATTTACAAAGGCGGCCATATCAGGAATCTTGGAAGCCGCAGGCTTCCAGTCCCCGCAATAGGCATATCCCCGGTTCCCGTCGTCCGTCTGCCACCCGTCGTCCAGCAGGATCGCCTTGCAGCCTAAGTCTGCCGAGAGGCGGCACTGGGTCAGCAGTGCCTCCTTCCCGATCATCTGATGGTAACTGTACCAGGTAGAGTACATAGGTTCCCTGGCGGTATCCGGGACGTAAGCAGGTTTGTTCCGCTCATCCTCCTCCCACCACAGCGCCATATCCCGCAGCGCTTCATAATACGGTATTTCGCGCTGGTCCAGCCGCAGGGTCACTTCGTAAGACTCCCTGGTGATGCGTTCTTCGGCAAACAGTTCCATTGTGAACGCATACTCCCCGGTCTCCTCCACCGGAACGGTCTGAAACCCAATGGTATTCAGGGTGTCGGACAGGCCCAGAACCGCGCAGTTTTGGTTGTCCATACCGATCAGAGCCTGTACCGGCGCTCCTGTAAATCCGTTTGTTTTTTTCAGGTATTCGAACCAGTCCTGATTCAGTGCCTTGATCAGATGGATCTTCGGATTCCATATCTCATGTACTTCACAGGCCGGAACTGTCACCGTGCATATCACAGGCGGAAAAATCCGCTTATTATCACTTTTTACCAGAACTTGAATGGAGGTAATACCACCGTTTTCCGCTATCTCGTGGGAAATTTTTAAATTTCCCACGTTTTTTGCAACGGCGAATTGATATGTCCGTCTTTTCATTTTCCTATTCTTCCCGCCTTCTCTTTCTTACCAGCAATACCATACCTGCCGCCAGACTGATGATCATGATCACCGCCAGTATCATCGGCTGCGCCGGATCACCGGTGTTGGCCGCCTGGCTGATGGAATCGCCCAAGCCACCGCCTGAATCCTTATTCTGATCCTTATTATTGTCCGGCTTATCCTGATCCGGCTTGCGAAGCGCTGCCGATGCGTCTTTTAGTTTCGCGAGGGCCTCTTTGTAATCGGCCTCTGACGCCTCCTGATTGTTCAGCACGGCTTTGGCATAGATCAGGGCGTCCTTAAATGCCTGTACGCTCTGGGCCGTATAGCCTTTCAGGTCTTTTGCCTCCGCCAGCGCGATCTCATCGGCGATCGATTTCTTGTATTCGTTACGGTCCGGCCCCTTCTTAATCAGTCCCGCAACCGCCGCGTTCAGCTGCCTGCGGGCATCCTTAAGATCCTCCGTGGTTGACGCGGGATCGTCCAGCACCCTTTGTACGGCCGCCAGCGTATTCCTTAATGCCTGCACGCTCTCTTCGGTATATCCCATAGGCTCTATGATCTGTGCCTCGCCAATCTCCAGCTTCAGCGAATCCCGCTGGACCTGCCGGTCCGGATCTTCCGGCGCCGGTTTCGTCAGCCCGTCATAGGCTGCTTTCAGATTCTCATAGGCTGACCGGAATTCCCCTTTCGTCGTACCCGCTGCCAGCGTATCTTTTGCCGACTGCAGAGCATTACGGAATGCCTGGGCGGAATCCGCAGTATATGAGGAGAGATCTGTTCCGCCGACCTGAGCAATGTAGTCGGAGAGGATCTGCCGCTGCGCTTCCTTCGCCGCTTCCTCCTCTGCCTGCCGGTAGAGCTCCGCCAGGTCTCTTACCCCGTTTTCAACCTTTGTTTTCATGTTATCCACATCGGTCTGAAGGGCTTCCCCGTCGTTTAAAAGGTTCGTGGCTTCCGTCAGCAGGTCGTCATATATCTGCTGCTGGGCTGCGCCGAGCAGGTTCCAGCCAGGAAGTGCCATCTTGTCCGACAGGTTTTTAATTTGTTCCTTCAAAGCATTTGTGTCGGCTTTTTTTCTCAGCCCGTCCACAGCCATCGCCAGGTTCGCGGCTGCCTCATTGATCTCAGCCTGGGTGGCGCCGTCCTTTTTAATCACGTCTTCAGTATCAGGGAACAGCGCTTCCAGCGCGTTCCAGGTATTAGCCGTGTAGTCATTTTTATCCAGAGCCTTGGCAGCGTCAAGGGATGCGCTCAGCTCATCTTTGGTCGGAACGAATGTACCAAACACCTGGATCTCCGAGAAATTCACCTTGTTGCTGTATCCTCCCCAGGACCCCTGATGTCCCCTGCCGCTGACTCTTATATATCTGGCCTTTACCGGAGGGTCCACCGTCAGATCCTGCGGTGCGGTCTGCCCGGCATCTGTCTGGAGAGTCTCATCACTGGCCAGCACCGTAACCGTACCCTCTGCAAAATCAGCATCCGTGGACAGCTCGACCTTACAGTTCTTCCAGCGGATATAGCCTCCGCCGTTATAGATTGTCCGATACACATCTACCTTGTTAACCAGATATTCAGCCCCGAAGTCATACTGCAGATACACATCCTCCCAAGTGCTGTAACCATTGTCACTGCCGCCGATCTCCTCGCCCGCAGCCAGCTGGGTAAAGTTTTCACCCGAATCCGAGGTGCCTGTATCGCCGTCCGTAGCTTTTTCCGGTCTGGTAATGGTCGTGTTGGACGCAGGCATCTTCCCTTCGATCAGGCTCTTGTTTACATCCTGCGAAACACTAACCAGGCCATTGGCCGCCGCCTCCAGATTCCGGTAAGCCTTAATCTGTTCTTCCTGGGTGGCCTGTGTATCGGCCAGTACGTTCCGTGCCCGGTTGAGAGATACCGCAAACGCCGACCAGCTGGCGGTCGAGTAATCACCGATTTGCGGCAATTTGCCCTCCATCGCGGTCACCAGTTCTCCCAGATTAACCATCAGAACCAGATTGTCAATGGCGTTGGAAAGCGCTTCGTAAGCATCCTGCACCTCCTGGGCTGCCGCCCCGTCATCCTTCAGAACCCTAATGGCCTCTGCCCTGGCCGCAGCATAGGCTTCCCATGATTTATCGGTATATCCGTCTTCTGTGAACGGCTGATCCACCAGTGCCTGCAGCGCCTTCTTGTCAATGTCATAGCGTACGATGCTGTCCAGGGAAGCTTCTCCCTGCGACACATAGAAGCGGATCGCAGTCTTGCCTGCCGGCAATGTTTCCATTATCTCCGCTTTCGCCTGTGCTGCCGCTGGATCTGCAGCTTTTGCCGAGGGAACCAAAGCTTTTGCCGGCAGGTTCACCGTCTTTACCTGTTCCCCGATCACATAAGTAAGCGTACTGTCTGTATCTGCCGCATAATTCAGCTCCAGTTTCGTCATCCCCGCACTGTCCTTGCCTACGGGTATCGTCACGCTGTTTGTTTCACCGGACGCGCCGGTAACCAAACGGCCATTCGACGCATTGCTCTCTTTGTTAATTTTAGCCGTACCGCTTAATGTGTTCTGGTAGGACTCGAATTCATAGGTCTTGTCCTCTTTTTGTTCCTGTGTCCCGCTCAGCACGATACCCGCAACTGCCCAGGAGGGAATCTCGGGGATCTCCAGCGTTACCGAACCATCCGCTGCGACGGATGCCTCCACCGTCAGCGGCGCCTCCTCCGTGTCGTAGGTGGTCCGGTAGATCGTGGCCGTAACCTTGCTGCCGGCCGTGTAGGGGACATTTTTCATATTTACGCTCACATTATCATAGGATTTGGCGGAATAATTGTTGATAAACGCTACCGCGTCACCGGCTGTATTCACCGCGCCGATGGCATGGGACATGGAACCGTTGATGTCTGTGGATTTCACAGCGTAATCTCCGTCTCCCAGCCCCAGTTTTACCGAGAGCATTCCCCAGGTCCTCGTAAAATTAGCCAGATACGGATCGCCGTTATTCCAGGTGTACATTCCTTTTCCGCGCTCGACCCAGCCGGAACTGGCCTCATAGTCGTCCATGGGCACATCCGCCGGATAGCAGGTATAATATCCGCCTCCCGTATAGCCGTCGACCATCATGTCGATCAGGTTCTTGGCATGCCAGCCCACACTCTTATAACCATAAGTCTCAGCAGTCGGCTGGCCTGTGCTGATATTATACTCATTCAGGAAAAGAGGGATATCCTTTCCGGTTTTCTCTCTGAGCCAGAATTTCAGATTCCGGCTGTTGGCGCCGCCATTGGAGTCATCCTGATTGGCCGGCCGTTCCCCGTATTTATGGATGGAAACGAATTCTATCCTGTCGATCCATTTCCTGTATTTATCGGAAAACAGGGTTCCCAGCACGCCGTAGTCACCGCCCCAGCTGTCATCTGCGCCGCCGCCCAGCTTCACCTTCGGTTTCGCATCCGGATTCCCGGTCAGCTCTGCCTCGGCCTCATAGATCGCATCGATGGCCTGATAAAATTGATCTGCTGCTATATTATTCACGATATTACCGCCTGTGTACGGCACGCCGTCCGGATCTCTCTGATCCCCATGGGTCGGGATATACCAGTGGGGCTCGTTCAGGAATTCATAGTAATCGATCTTGTCCCGGAGCATAAGATAGACTTTTTTCACGATATCCCGGTATACCGTCCAGTCCTTCGGCGCCCCGTTGCATACTTTCTTCGTGTGCGGGTCACCCCACCCCACTTCTCCGGCCGACAGCCACTCCGGTATCTGGAAGGTCATGACCATCACCTCATAATTCTGGGCGTTTGCCGCGTCTACCCAGCTCATCAGCCTGTCGGTGTTCCAGTTCTTCGGGTCTGAGAGACCGTTCAGATACTTCCCATGCTCCTGATAATATTTCATATCCTCCTGGTAACCTTCCAGCGTAAACTTTCTTTTCTGGCCGTCCGGTCCTGTCACATAGTAATAGTCTGACTTTACGTAGTTTGGCTGATCCGGATTATAAGAGGCAGGTTTTTCCCAGTTGGTATCCGGTGTCTTGGTCCAGATCGGCAGGATCTCCTGAAGCCTGGCATCCGCTCTCATAAACCGGACTCCCGCCTGATCCGTCAGCATCGGCCATACCTGGGAGTGGTCCCCGATATCACTATCCTTCGTATTGACGCTGGGGTAATGGGTCACTCCGAAGATTCCCGGGTGTCCGGTGGATATGGTATTTCCATAATCAATGTTGACGCTTCCGCCCGGTACCGGTTTTACTACCGTCACCGTACAGCCCGCAGTCTTCTTTCCGTCCTCCGTGGTCGCCGTGATCGTCGCCGTACCGCTCTCGGCCACCGCCCGGATGGACGCGCTTACATTATCCTGGGCCGTAATCTCCACAATCGCCGGATTCGAGGAAGTCCAGGTAATATTTTTATTCTCCGCGTCCGCCGGTGAGATCTCAGCCTCCAGGACTGAGGTGTTCCCTTGTTTCATGGTCAGGGCAGCTGGAGTTACCGTAACCGATGAAACCGCATTTTTGACGGTCACATCAAAGGAATTCGTCACCGCGGGGGTTGTGCCTTCGATTTTTGCCGTAATGGTGCATTTTCCGATTGTTTTCGGAGTTATAAGCCCGGTATCCGGATTCACTTCGGCCACCGCCGGATCGGAAGATGCAAAGCTGATCTTCCTGCCCGTGCCTGAGGCCTCCGGGAATATTCTGGCATCCACCGTGAAATCCGTTTTCTTAAGCGGAAGAACGTAGCTTCCGTCCGCCAGCTTATCCAGCTGGTAGAGGTTCTGCAGTCCTATGGATAACTGGACATTCTTCGCCTCCAGCACTAACCTGTCCGGTTTTAATTCCCCTCCGGAAGTATAGACCTGAATGGTATTACCGCTGCCGGCTTCCAGCGTGACTTCAAAATCCACCGGCTGTGACAGCGAGATACCGGAACCGTCTACCGGAAAAGCGGTATTCCCGTTTACCGATACCATAATATTGCTGTTCCTGTTGGCGGCATACAGATGGGCGGTGTAGGTTCCCGCTCCGTCCGCGGCCACCTTGCGAAGCGTAACGAAGTTATCTGCTCCGCCGAAGCCTGAGACTGTCCGGTTAAAGGACGCGCCTGTGGTCCAGCCGATCTCCATATTCCCGCCAAAGTGGTTGTCCTGGCTCTCAAATTCGTACATGGTCTGGGCGGGAAGGCTCTTCTGGTTCCCGCCTTTTACAACCAGGCCCATGGCACAGTCTGCGGGAATGGACGGGATAGCGGCCGTGATGATTCCGTTCGTCACCTGTGCATTGACCGTCTGCTGCACAGCGGAACCGTCGTCATCAGCGGAAGCCACATACAGTTCCAGTTCCACCGCCCCGTCCTCATAGGGTACATTTTTCAGTTCGATCCCCACATTACTCTTAGCCGAAGAGAAATTCGTGAGCAGCATGATTGCTTCATTCTGACTGTTCACCATGGCTATGGAATCATCCACCGGCCAGTTATTGCCCATATCTGTGGATACCACCTTAAATTCCCCGGCATTCAGCCCCAGCTTGTTGCCGAGCAGGTTGTAGACCTTGGCGAACGGGTTCAGAGCAGCTTTGTTATCCGCATCCAGCGTATATGTATAGCTTCCCGGCTGATCCGCGGAGGAAACCGTCCCGTCGAACAGAACCACATCCCACCCGTCCCGCATGGCCTTAAACAGCGCGCTGGTATGGTACTTGATACCGTCTGTGCCCGTGATCTTACTGTCTGCGGAAGAAGCCCCCCTAGCGGCCGTGGACCATCCGGTCATATAAAGCGGCAGATCCTGGTTGGACAAAGCATTGCGGATCGCCTTACGGCCGGCCTTGAACTCGCCGAATAGGTCTTTGGGTGAATTCCCGTCCGTGGGTTCCGCGCTGTATCCCCGCACTGACACATATTGCAGCAGTGTCTGGTCGGATTCCGCTTTATTGCGGCTCAGCGCTGCTTTCACATTGGCCGGCAGCGTATCGTTTTTATCCGTCAGAGAATAACCGAATCCCCCGATGGTTACTGCAGGAAGTACGGCCCGTACCTCCCGGGCCGTCGTATAGTACATTTCGGTAAAATCTGCGTCGGACAGGCCGGCGTCCGGCGCGATCTCCACATGGCTGATGATATCTTCGTATCCCCCCTTGGCGTCACCCAGAAATCTGCGGATCATCTTTTTGTAATCATCCGCTTTTCCGGAATCGTACATTCCGTTCCCGTCCGCGTCCAGCCAGGAGGGGAGGCTGGTAAATTCCAGCATGGCCTTCATACCGGCTCCCCGGACGCTGGTCAGGATGCTTCCGGCCACATGCGTCAGATTCTCATAGGCTTCCGTGTTCATCGTTTCCGCGTCGTCCGGAAACAGCGCGGACAGATCCACGTCCACCTTCACCAGTTTGATTCCCATAGTGCCGGCCAGCTTCGACCACGCGTCACCCTGGTCTTTTGCCGGCGTCCCCACACCGCCGAATAGTTCCGGTGTGCCGGTTCCGATACTGGTATTATAGTCCACTACGATATTTCCGCCCGCAGCACGTGTCTGCGCGGGCTTAGTACCGGCGGCAGCCGTCCCTCCGGTTCCCATTACCATTACGGCGGATAAGATTCCCGCCAGTATGCTCTTGTATTTTTTTCTCATAATTTCCCCCGATCTATTCATCATCAAAATCCGTGATACGGTCTAACATTCTGCGATAGCGGAATCTAGCCATCTCATTTTTCTCCAGTACATCCGCTTCGCTTCCCGTGTACTGGCAGCGGATACAATAGTATTCCTCTTTGTCCTTATCGTAGAACATGTCGATATCCAGGTCCCGCATAAAGCAGGACGGGCACCTGTAATTTAATCTGCCTTTTCCACTCTGAGCCATGAATGCAGCACCTCCCCGTCTTTCATCATTTTCCTGAGTCCCAGCGTATACATCGGTGAAAACGCGTATCCCTCGCGGATATAACCCGTGACATCCTCATCCGCCCCCACACACGCTCTGGTATTAATATTCGGAATCAACACCTCCGCTTTCTGCGCGTGCTTCACTTTTGCCTCCCGGCATTTGTATGCGTAACGGATACTTTGTTCCTCTCCGGTGCCTGTAGCGCCTGCGCCCGTGACGCTTAACACGATGCCGGTCATATCCTCCGGATACTCGGTGGTGCCGTAGCAGCCGGTAAAATATTCCTGGATCTCCACTTCCGCGTCCGGATTGCTCATCTTAAGGATTTCCCTCCTGATCCGGATCTCGGAGCTTCCCTCCGCAAAGTAAAATGTGGTCTGCAGCTTCACCGTCAGGTCATGGAATTCGATTTCCACAGGGTTCAGGGTCAGAATCCTTGTATTCCCGTCCTCACGGAAACGAGCTTTTGTCCGGCACAGGCACAGGTCCACTTCTTCCCCTTTGTATGCGATCTTACAGCTCTTTATGGTACCTTCCCCTGCGTAATGGGTGAAGTAACCGGCCCGGTATTTCTCCTGGATCAGAAACGGATAGGAGGCATCCTGCACATGTTTGGTGCCGATGCCCACCGGCCAGTCAATCTTGGCGGCGTAAGGGCGCAGATCCACCAGCGCACCGCCCTGGTTCATATCCACGCAGGCGCGCATATACGGATCCGCATACCAGAACAGCTGTTTTTCGGAGCCGTACAGGATATCTTTCCAGAGCGCGCACTCCGGCTGGCTGTAGGTCTTATTCGCCCGGTAGAAGCCGGCGAATTCCGCCATGGTCATGGCTTCCAGCTCACCCTTATCCCGCAGTTCGGCGTAGTAGGCCATACCGTCCTCATAGCTTTTCAGCAGCAGCTCATAGGGCGCTTCCCAGCGTCCCATTTTGTTCATCCAGCCCGGGCCTACGAACATCATATTATAAGCGTAACCCCGGTTATACTTTTTCAGGGACCGGTACTGGTCGATCAAATTATACAGGTAAGGATACTGCCCATCCTTGTAGATCATGCCCCGCAGCACATTCTGGGGATGGGTGCCGAAATTCGAGCCGTTGCCGTCAAAGCAGGCGATCAGATCTCTGGACAGGTGCGGGATCGCGACGATACCGGAATCCTGTTCCTCATTCTCCGCCGGCGCGTGGGTATTCTGTTTCGAAGGAATCCAGGGGTTCCACGGTCCGCCGTCAAACAGGGTGTACCAGGAATTATTGCAGGTGTGGTAGGCCTTCGGGCCTTCCTCCCAGCAGGTGGCCACCGCGCATTTGACTGTAGGGTACTCCGCTTTTATGTAATTAATCAGCTCCGCGTCCATATAGTAGGAACCGGTGGATTCCGGATAGAACCCGAAACAGTCATGGAATTTTTCGAACACGTCCCTGACGATGGTTTTCTTATCCTCCATGGAGAACATCCAGATGCAGAAATCTTTCGTTTTATATTTTTCCCGGAATTCCTCACAGGGCAGGCCCAGCAGGGTCAGCGCGATCTCATCGCCGTATTTGCCGTGGTGTTCCTTCGCAAGGGACACCGCCTCATCATTAAAGAGACTGGCATAGGTCATCTGTATCGTTGTCTTAAAACCATGTTTGTGGGCGATGTCCTGCTGCGTCCGGAAGATATCCAGTGATTCCGTCAGCAGAGTCTCCCGGCCCAGATCTTCCTCCTTTCCATGCCCCGTCACTTTTTCCGCATACTCCGGCACCATTTCCGGACGGTGTATGATATTCAGAACAAATTTATCCATAGATATGAAATTCTCCTTTTTCCATTCTTTTTCCTTTTCCGGAAGCAGCTGGTTCCCGGCTTTATTTAACTGCTGTCCGGCGGCTTTATCCGGCTGCTGTCCGGCTGCTATCTTTTACTGCTGCCAAACAGGGATCAGCTCTTGACCGCTCCGGCGATCATACCGTCGACGATATATTTCTGCGCACAGATGTATACTACCAGGATCGGCAGTATGGACAGGACGATGAAAGCGCAGACATAGTTCCACTTATAAGTCATATACCCCACGAAGCTGTAGATACTAAGCGGTATCGTATTCTTCGCCACATCGGTGACAAAGTACAGGGAGATCTGGAAATCGTTCCAAACGCCCATGAATACAATAATGATATTCGTGAACACCGCGGGTTTTAACAGCGGGAATACTACCTGGAAGAACATCCGGCTGAAACCGCAGCCCTCCAGCATGGCCGACTCATCCAGAGAGCGGGGGATACCTTTGATGACACCGGAATAGATCATGACGCTCAGCGGCATCCGGGACGCTACATGGATCAGGATGATGGAGAGATAGGTGCCGCTTAAGCCCAGCGTCTTTACAATGATAACTTCCGGGATCAGGGAAAGCGGCGCGATCATGCCGATCAGGAAGTAATTGGACAATAGCCTGCTCAGCCGGTCGCTCCTTCTCGTGAGGGTAAAAGCGGTGACTGATGAGACCAATACGGTCAGGATTACGGAACAGCCCGTAATGATCAGACTGTTTTTAAACGCCCGGAGCAGTTTCCCCTGTTCCACCACATAGGCGAAGTTTTCCCACAGGAACTTCTTCGGCATCGACAGATTCACGATGGCCGCCTCTTCCACCGACTTAAAAGAAGTCAGGATTACCAGGAAGAACGGAAAGAGAACCAGGAAGGTCATCACCAGGCAGATGATATAAACGGCAGTATGGGACATTGCTTTTTTTGTCTTATAATTCATCAGATATCCGGCTCCCTTCTTCTCAGAAAATTCAGCAGCGGCGATATGACAATGACGATCAGCAGGAACTGGATCAGGTTAATGGCTGACGCATATCCCAGAGTCCCCACACGCATGGCGTCATAGGACAGCTTGCTGATCACCTGGGTGGCTCCGTTGGGACCGCCGTTTGTCATGGACATGACAATATCGAATATGTTAAACCCGCCGATCACACACAGTGTAATGGTCGTGTTAATGGACGGGGTGACCAGCGGCAGCGTGATCGCCCTGGTCGTCTGCCAGGCGCTGGCTCCGTCAATTCTCGCAGCCTCATACACATCCGTGGAGATGGACTGCAGACCCGCCAGGATGATGGCCGTGTTGAAGCCGACCCACATCCAGGACTCCACCGCGCACACCACATACAGCACGATGTTCGTATCCCCCAGCCAGTTCAGCGCCAGGCTGCCAAGCCCGATACTGCGCAGCGCCTCATTTAAGATTCCGGTATCCGGCTGCAGGATAAAGGTAAATACATAACCAATAACCAGCGCCCCGATGGTACAGGGCAGGAAAATGACCGCCCGGAAGAAATTCCGTCCCTTGAACGCTCGGTTTAAAAGCAGCGCAAAGACCAGTCCCAGCCCCACTTTCAGGACCGTCGTCACCAGCGCGAACAGGAAGGTGTGTCCCAGCGCGGGCAGAAAGCTCTGGGACGCGAACAGGTCTTTGAAATTACTCAATCCCACGAACCCGGGGGATTCAAAATTGTAGATGCTCCAGTCTGTGAACGAAAAGATAAATCCGCCAACGATAGAGCAGACATAAAAAACGGTGAAAATGATAAGTCCGGGTATGGCAAATTGGAGCGGATAATACTTGTGTTCCAGTCTGCTGACATTTTTTCGCTTCACGTTATTCCTCCATCTCATTATAATAGAATTCCATAGGAGTACTTTCCTTCCGGTACTTTCCTCCTGGAATGAAAAAGGGGTGTCACAAAATCCAGCCCTGCTGAAATTCTGTAACACTCCTTTCCCAATCCGGTCTGCAGATTTATTTGAATCCGTCGAATCCGAGCTGCTTACCGACGGTAATCACAGCATCACTCCAGATCTTGGCGCAATCTTCCGGTGTCTTCTGGCCCAGAAGTACGGACAGGAACGCGCTGTTAGCATCGTCGGAAGGTGTGATTACATAGGTCTGGTTGTAGTGGATCTCGGTATTGCCGTCATCCACATACTTCTGTGTATCAGCCAGTGTACTGCTGAGATTCGTAGCCTCGATGTCTTTCCATACGGAAGTACAGGCTCTGGTCTGAAGGTTCAGCTTGATATTATCCTCCTGGGCCATAAAGTTCAGGAAGTCTTTCGCTGCATCCACATTTTTGCACTGATTGGATATGTAGTATCCCCCGGGACCTGCGATGGCCAGTTTGCTGTTGCCGTCTTTGGTGGGAGCTGCAAACATACCGATCCTGCCTGCCGCTTCCGGCGCAACTTTGGAGTACTCAGGATCAGCCCAGTCCCCCATATACATCATGGCTGCTTCACCGGTTCCGATTGCTTTCTGAGCCATCTCATATTTCGCGGTCGCCATGTCGGAGTTGATATATCCCTTATCCACATAGCTCTTCAGGCGCACAAACATCTCATTGAACTCCGGCAGGGAGTCCCAGCGGATCTCATTCTTGTTCAATTTTTCCAGACAATCAGGATTGGCGCTTAAGATATTCGGCCACTCACCGTTCATGATCTGGTTTACGGTCCAGGCGTCTGCCATGGATACATACAGAGGCGTGATCCCGGCAGCTTTCAGCTTATCGCATACCGCGTCGAACTCTTCAAAAGTCTTCGGAACCTCAATTCCGTTCTTCTCGAACACATCCTTGTTGTACACGATACCAAAGGAGTTTACACCGCCATTGGGGAAGCAGTATACTTTCCCGTCGGAATGTGTTACAAATTCTTTTCCGGTATCGGTCAGCTTCTCTACCCACGGTTCCGCGGACAGATCCACCAGATTCTTCTCATGCTGGTAGGAAGTCGCCTGTGTCCCGGTATCACCGATGAAGATATCCCACATACCGCTGGTAGACATCTTGGTCTGCAACAGGGAGTCAAACTGGTCATCATCGATCGCCTGCACGTCCACTTTGTTGCCGGTTTCCTTTTCCCAGGCGTCTTTATAAGTGTTGATATTGGAGATCTCCACATGGGAGGCTTTCAGACCTACCGTAATGGTAACGCCTCCTTTTTTGTCATCCGTACTCTTTGGCGTGTTCTTGTCCGCCGAGTCCGTATTGCTGTCTGCGGTGCTTTCCGTGTCTGCGGCGCCGGTACCGGCTGCATCGCTGCCTTTTCCGCATCCGACTCCTGTTATGGTGATGGCCAGCGCAAGGCTGATGGCTGCGGCATGTCTTAGTACTGTTTTCAATTTCATAATTTTTCCCTCCGTTCATTTGATGGCTTCATTTTATCGATATTTCTTAAGAAAAAGAATGTGATTTTTTTCCTTTCGGTATATAATTTTTTGACCTGCCGGTGATTCCCTGTCATTTTCTGTCTTTCTCCTCTGTCAATTCTTCCCATAATTCGATATAATAAGGAAGCTGAAAGGAGAAGCTGCCATGAAACCATTTAAAATACGTAATATTCCGTTCAAGACAAAACTTTTTCTCAGCGTCGGCATCCTTTTTCTGACACTTGCCCTGATCGTCTGCCTGCTGTTCTCCAGAACTTCCATTAAAAATACGATCACTAACGAGCGGATATCCTCCGATATTATCCTGGAGCGGATATCAACCCAGATCGACTCCCTGTATGAGCAGATGAATATCGCCGCCACCTCCATCACCAAAAATCCTTCTCTGCGTTCCATCGTTCTCAATCTGAACACTTCGGAGAATGAAACCGCCCAGGCATACATCACGCAGCTTCAGCAGGAAAGAACGATTCAGACCGCACTCGGCAACATGATGTTCTCGCCGATTATATCTAATGTAATGCTTTATAATCAAGAGAAAAATTACTTTTACTATACCGGTACCTATTATGATGATATGAACTATGTCTACCAGGCACTCTCCACGGACCGGGCCGCTGCGTCCTTTGCCGCCGAATCGGTCATCTACCGGGCGCCCTCCCAGAGCCCCTGGACCCCGGATGACCGCATGGTATTGTCCGTGCTGCGCAACTTCGCCGACGCAGCCACCACACAGGATACCATAGTGGAAATCCAGGTTTCCAGCCAGCGTCTGAAGGACATCTGTACTCAGGACACCTTCCGGGATGAGAAGGAAATACTGATCTTCGATACCGGAGGCCGGATGGTATATCCCTACGACTGCGGGATCACCACCCTCCCAAAGGATTCCATAGACAAAATCCAGGAACAGATCAAAGCCGGGGAGAACCGCTATTATTCCTATGAATATGCCTACTGCGCCCATCAAAGCGACACAACAGGATTTACCGTGGTACTCATCTCCAACAATGGTACGGTCCACAGCCAGACCAGAACCTATATCCTGACCACAGTGATAACGGTCCTGCTGACCCTGGTCCTGACCCTGGGTATTATCTTCACGCTGATCACCGAGTTTACCAGGCCGCTGAACCAGCTGATCTATCAGGTTAATAAGCTGAGTCTGGACTCGGCTACCAAGCTTACGCTGCCGTCGGACACCTTCAACGAATTCGAGATCCTGAACACCTCCCTGAACCAGATGGTAGCCAAGCTAAAGGCCTCCATTCAGGAAATCTATGAACTGGAAATCCGTGAAAGCAATGCGAATCTGGCGGCGCTTCAGGCTCAGGTGGACCCGCACTTTCTCTATAACGCGCTGAACAGTATCAGCGCGGCCAGTGAAGTGTACGGCAGCGATGTGACCACCGTGATGTGCCAGGACCTTTCCTCCATGATGCGCTATGTAACCTCAAAAAAGACGGAGGTACCGTTAATCGAGGAGCTGACCCATACGAAAAACTATCTGGAATTTATGAAAATTTCCAATGACACGAACTTCGACTACATCATCGAAGCCCCGCGGGAGCTATATGATCTTCTGATTCCCAGGCTCTCGATCCAGCCATTTGCAGAAAACAGTTTCCGGCACGGCTTCAAAAACACACTGCCTCCCTGGCATCTCTCACTGATCTGCCGGGCAGAACCTGACGGCTGGGTAATAAAAATTACGGACAACGGAGGAGGATTCAGCCAGGACGCACTCTCCCACATATCCGAAGAACCTATTGAGGCCACCGAACTGGAGATCAACGGGCTGGGGCTGAACAACACCTTTTCCAGATTATCCCTGTATTTCGGAGAGCATTTTTCCTACAAAGTGGAGAATCTTTCCCGGGGCTGCCGTATCACACTGAAAGGAGCATTTAAGCATGATTAGAGTACTGATCGCGGAGGATCAGGTATTAATACAAAAGGATATCTGTAAAAAAATCGAAAAGACAGAAAAGAATGTAGAGATCGCAGGCACAGCCATGAACGGTCAGGATGCCTATGAGAAAATCCGGACTCTCCATCCGGACATCCTGATCACCGATATCCGAATGCCCATCCAGACCGGACTGGAGCTGATCCGCAGGCTGAAAGAAGAAAATATCTCCATTAAAACCGTAATCCTAAGCGGTTACAGGGACTTTGAATACGCAAAAGAGGCCATTCAGCTGGGTGTGGACGAATATCTGCTGAAACCGGTCAGCGTAGAGGATTTGAGATATGTGCTGGACACGCTAGAAGAAAAGATCTTAACCGAGCAGGATTACAGCTACCAGCAGGCACTGTACCGGATGCTGAATTCCGGCACTCATATTCCCGACTATCTCCTGAACACCATCCGTTACACCGTATGCCAGCTAATGCTGATCAATCTGAATTCCTGCGCCACCTTCTCCTTCCAGGACTGGCTGCCATACGAAAACGAGCTGGAAGATATCCTAAAAGGCCCTGTGGTCAACAAATACCTGAAAAAAGGGGAAACCGTCCACCTCTGCAGCGGGAATACCTACAATCAAAAGCTTCTGGTATTTTTCCTGGACAGGACCACCGAAGAAAAGCTGGACATGATGGCCCTGGAACTGCAAAAGCAGATCATGAAACTCACCGACGCAGTCACCATCTGCATATCCAAACCCGTCAGCTGTGTCAACAATCTGGCCTCTGAGTATAAATTGTCTAAAACGCAGCTGACCAATCAGCTGATCTTCGCCCGCTCTGCCATTCTCCACAGTCGGAAATTCCTGGAAAGCTCTCAGAATCCGTCCGTCACCCTGCAGGAACAGCAGCTGGAAGATTTCCGTTTTTGCATTCACACCCAGAATCCGGACGGCCTGCTGGAGCTCCTGGATGAATTTCTGGCAGACTGCGAGCGCAAACGCACCACCCAGAAGCAGCTCGGCAACTGCTTAAAGCAGCTGCTCCACATATGCTTCGACAGCACCGGAACCAGACACTTAAGCAGCAACGAACTGGAAATCGATGAGTATCTCTCAAACTGCAAGACATACGCGGAACTAAAGCTCTCGCTTCACCTGCTGTTCGGCCAGCTGTTCCGCCGGAAAATCCTAAATCTGACAGCCTCCGCCAATCCCGAAACCCTGGTCTGTGAAGTAAAAGAATATATCCGCAACAACTACGGAAAAGATATCAATATAAACGACATCGCGATCCATTTCTCCATAACCCCGGCCTACTTAAGCCGGCTGTTCAAAAAGCACTCCGATGTGCGTCCCATCGAATACCTGACCAGTTACCGGATCAGCCAGGCCTGTGACTACTTCGCCCACTCTCAGCTCACGGTCCGCGAGGTGGCGGAGCTGTGCGGTTACTCCAACCAGTTCTACTTCAGCAAGGCGTTCAAACAGATCACCTCTATGTCCCCGTCGGAATATCGGATTCAGCATCAGGGAGGGGAATAATGGGCTGATGGGACATTAGGGGACTGGGGGCTGGGGGACCGGCTAAGGTCCGGAGGCAGAGGGAATCGTCGGGGAGTCTGGGGGCATGGAGGGGAGGTGGGCGGCAGCCCCTGGAGGGCGGAGCAAAAGTGACCGGCGCCAAATCGCTTCGGCCGGGCCTAAGAACGGGTAACTCCGAAGGCGGGAGAACCTCTTATTGGCAGGGCCTGGAACAAACTCGCCAAAATACGCTCGGACAGTGTTCCAGGCCCTGCGAGGTTCTCCCGCCTTCTGCGTAACCCGTTCTAAGACCCGGTCTCAAGCGATTTGGCGCCGGTCACTTTTGCTCCGCCCTCCAGGGGCTGCCGCCCACCTCCCCTCCATGCCCCCAGACTCCCCGACGATTCCCTCTGCCCCCTACATTTCTGATGGCCTGGTTCCATGGAACTTATACATTACCAGAGTAGGAGCGGGCTGGGGCAAGGGCTGCCTCTTGATGAGGCGGGGCAAAAGGAACGGGAGCCTAATCGCTTGAGGCCGGACATTAGAACGGGTTACGCAGATGAGGGCGAAACCTCGCAGGACCCGGGGCACTGTTTGAGCCGTATTCCGGCGAGTTTGCCCCGGGTCCTGCTAATGAGAGGTTTCGCCCTCATCGGAGTTACCCGTTCTTATGTCCGGCCGATGCGATTTGGCTCCCGTTCCTTTTGCTCCGCCTCATCAAGAGGCAGCCCTTGCCCCAGCCCGCTCCGGCCCTTTATATCTAATTATTTCCCATTCAAAAACTCATCAATCCCCTGAGCCGCTGATTTGCCGGCGCCCATAGCCAGGATTACCGTGGCCGCTCCGGTGACTGCGTCACCGCCGGCATATACGCCTTCTTTTGTGGTGGCGCCGTTTTCCTCCTGGGCTACGATACATTTTCTCCGGTTGGTCTCCAGTCCCTTTGTGGTGGAGGAGATCAGAGGGTTCGGGGAGGTTCCCAGGGACATGATTACGGTGTCCAGCTCGATCTCGAACTCAGAGCCTTCTATCTCTACCGGTCTGCGTCTGCCTGATTCGTCCGGCTCGCCCAGTTCCATTTTGATGCAGCGCATACCGCGGACCCAGCCGTTGTCGTCGACCAGGATCTCAAGAGGATTCGTCAGCAGATCGAAGATAATCCCCTCCTGTTTCGCGTGATGGACTTCTTCCACTCTGGCCGGAAGTTCCGCTTCGCTTCTGCGGTATACGATGTGTACTTCCGCGCCCAGACGCAGGGCTGTTCTGGCTGCGTCCATCGCTACGTTTCCGCCGCCGACTACCGCTACTTTTTTACCGATCATGATCGGGGTATCGTAGTTTTCGTCAAAGGCTTTCATCAGATTGCTTCTGGTCAGATACTCGTTGGCAGAGAATACGCCGTTGGCATTTTCCCCCGGAATACCCATGAATTTGGGGAGACCGGCACCAGAACCGATGAACACCGCGTCAAAGCCTTCCTCGCTCAGGAGCTCGTCGATGGTTACTGATTTTCCGATGACTACGTTGGTCTCTATTTTTACACCCAGTTTTTTGACATTTTCGATTTCCGGAGCCACGACGCCCTTTTTGGGGAGACGGAACTCGGGAATTCCGTAGACCAGCACGCCGCCGGGTTCGTGAAGAGCCTCAAAGATCGTCACTTCATATCCCATTTTTGCCAGATCTCCGGCGCAGGTTAAGCCTGCGGGGCCGCTGCCGATCACAGCTACTTTTTTGCCGTTGGTGCTTGCGGGCTTTTCAGGGGAAATGCCATGTTCTCTGGCCCAGTCGGCCACAAAGCGCTCCAGCTTTCCGATGGAAACCGGTTCTCCCTTAATTCCGCGGATACATACGCCTTCACACTGGCTTTCCTGAGGGCAGACACGTCCGCATACCGCGGGCAGCGCTGAGGATTTACTGATTACCTTGTAGGCTTCCTCGATATTGCCTTCCTTTACCTCGTGGATGAAGCCGGGAATATTGATCGCTACCGGACAGCCGGTTATGCACTTCGCGTTTTTACAGTTAATGCACCGTACCGCTTCTTCCATGGCTTCTTCCTGGTTATATCCATAGCATACCTCCTCAAAATTGGCGGCACGCACTTTTGCGTCCTGTTCCCTGACAGGAACCTTCTTTAATACATCACCCATTACTCGTCACCTCCGCAATGTCCGCAGCCGCCATGATGCGTATCGCCTTCCTGCAATTTCAGCATCGCTCTGCCTTCCTGAGTCTTGTAGATCGTCTGGCGTTTCATCGCCTCGTCAAAATTTACCAGATGGCCATCGAATTCCGGGCCGTCCACACAGGCAAATTTCACCTGATCTCCTACGGTTACACGACAGGCACCGCACATACCGGTTCCGTCAACCATAATGGGATTTAAACTAACAATGGTGGGAAGTCCCAGTTCTTTGGTCAGAAGACATACAAACTTCATCATGATCATCGGGCCGATGGCGACCACCTGATCATAATGCTTTCCTTCGTTCTGAACCAGATCCTTAATCACTTCCGTTACCATGCCTTTGCGCTCATAAGAACCGTCATCTGTGGTGACATACAGATTCCCGGCCGCTGCCCTCATCTCGTCTTCCAGAATCAGCAGGTCTTTGGTCTTGGCTCCGACTATGACATCCGCATCTATACCGTTTTCTTTCATCCATTTTACCTGCGGATAAACAGGAGCGGTACCGACACCGCCTGCTACGAACAGATATTTTTTCCCTTTCAGCTCTGCTGCCGGTTCATGTATGAATTCCGACGCCTGCCCAAGTGGCCCGATCACATCGCGGAAGCTGTCTCCTGCCTTGAGTTCAGCCATTTTCTTCGTAGACGCTCCGACAATCTGAAAGACAATGGTAACAGTGCCGTCCTCCCGATGATAATCACAGATCGTCAGCGGAATCCGTTCCCCTTTCTCATCCATTTTTACGATAAGAAACTGTCCTGGTTCACAGGACTTTGCGATTCTGGGCGCTTCCACGTCCATCAGAAAAATATTTTCTGCTAATTTTTCTGCCTTGCGTATTTTGTACATACTATTCCTCCTCAAACTTACTATTTGCTCCCCTTAGCTTTGCAAATAGGTACGTCCTTTTTACTATAAGCCAAATCGAAAAAAATGGCAACACTTGATAATAAAATCATACAGAAAATAGAATACGGTCCGGGAGCCGGATCAGCGGTTATCCGGTAAACCTCCCCTTCCATATTCTATCTTCCGTATCGTTCCCTATATATGGTAAAACCAAAGAGTGCCGTCTTCAGCAAACCAACATTAGAAATCTACTTCTGTTCCATAGTAAGTGCAGTTTAATAATTTTTCCATCTCAGCCGGGGTAATGGCTCTCGGATTGGAACCTGTGCAGGCATCCCCTACAGCCAGTTCGGCGATCGCTGCTACTTTCTCTTTGAACTCCTCTTCATTGATCCCGAATTCTTTTAAGGTCTTCGGAATACTCAGTTTCACATTGTAACCGTCGATCTTGTCACACAGAGCTTTCACCAGCTCATCATCATTCGCTCCGGTTAAGCCAACTTCTCTTGCAATGTCAGCGTAACGTTTCTTCGCTGTCTCGTCCTTCGCATTGTACTGAATAACGTAAGGAAGATATATGGCATTGGCGCATCCGTGAGGGATATGGCCGGTAGAGAACGCGGCTCCCGTCTTATGAGCCATGGAATGTACGATACCCAGCAAAGCGTTGGAGAACGCCATTCCGGCCAGGCACTGTGCGTAATGCATCTGCTCTCTTGCGCTCATATCTTTCTGATAAGAAGCCGGCAGATATTCGAATACCATCTGGATCGCTTTGATTGCCAGAGGATCTGTAAACGGGCTGTTCAGCGTAGATACATATGCCTCGATAGCATGGGTCAGCGCATCCATTCCGGTATGAGCCGTCAGTTTTTCAGGCATAGTCTCTGCGATAACCGGATCTACGATCGCTACATCCGGGGTAATATTAAAGTCAGCCAGCGGATATTTGATGCCTTTCTCATAATCTGTGATAACGGAGAAAGCGGTGACTTCCGTAGCAGTTCCGGATGTGGAAGGGATCGCCGCAAATTTTGCTTTCTGACGCAGTTCCGGGAAATTAAACGGTGTAATCAGATCTTCAAATGTGGTCTCCGGATATTCATAGAACGCCCACATTGCTTTCGCAGCGTCGATCGGGGAACCTCCGCCCATAGCCACGATCCAGTCCGGCTGGAATTCCTGCATTGCCTTTGCTCCGCGCATAACTGTTTCTACGGAAGGGTCCGGCTCTACGTTTTCAAACAACTGAACTTCCATGCCTGCTTCTTTCAGGTAATCAACTGCTTTATCCAGGAAACCGAAACGTTTCATGGAGCCGCCTCCGACTACAACGATCGCTTTCTTTCCCTTTAAGGTTTTCAGCACCTCCAGTGTGCCTTTTCCATAATATACGTCTCTGGGTAATGTAAATCTTGCCATGTTATACTCATCCTTTCCTTTGTCTGTTATTTATTTAACGATTTTCTGTTATTATTTTAACAAACTTTCAGATATATGGGTAATATAAAAATGGAATACAGATATGTATGCGGGCACATGGGTGCTGTGCTAAAAAGTAAAAAACTCTGACCACAAATTGGGACAACCAAATCGGGACATGTCCAAATCAATTTGGACATGTCCCAGACCGGTTTGGACATGTCCCAAATCAGTTTGGACATGTCCCCAATTCCTTTTTAACGGTTTCCAGTTTTTCTAAAAACAGCTTATCCAGATCGGTGAAATGATAATCACGGTGGTAGATCAGAACATCCCGATAGCGGTGTTCTGATATTTTGCAGGACTTCTGCACCAGGCCATAGCGGTCCAGAACTTCCTGAGGCATGGGAGAAACCCACATATAGGTACCGGGCACGTTGACCAGCAGATCAAACTGGCTTCCCCTTTCATACACGTAGATGCGGCGCTTTGTCATCTTTTCGCAGCCGCTCTGTGCCGGATTCGTCACCGGCAGGAACGGAACGGCCAGGTCGCCGTGCATGATTTCCGTGTAACCGCAGATCTGCTGATCGTTTACCTGTTCTTTGCCGGCCAGAGGATGCTCTTTGGACATCAGGGCCTTGTATTCATATTCCAGAATCGGCTGGCTTTTTAAGCCCCGTTCACGGACCATGTTCTGAAAGTAATCTTCATAGAAGGCCTGGTAACGGATAATTCCCAGATTACATTCGTACTCCAGAACGCCGTTCATGATGGCCATCGTGTTGGTCTCTTTGAAGTTCAGTTCCAGTCCCCGGTCAAAATCCAGCTCATTTACAAACCGCGTAAACGCAGTGGCAATGTAACTGCCCCGCGGAACAAACGCGGAAAAGTTCTGGTTGTCTTCCTCCTGCTGCTTGTAATGAGATTCCAGATTATCAATCTGGGCCAGGATATTCCGGGCGTAGGCCAGGAATTCCTTTCCTTTCTGGGTGGGCACCACTCCCCTGGGCGTCCGCTTGAAAATCACGATCCCCAGCGTGGACTCCAGTTCTTTTACCGCTTTGCTCATGTTCGGCTGCCCCATATACAGATTATCCGCGGCCTGTGTTATGGAGCCTGTCTTGGCAATCTCTACCGCATACCGTAAATGCGCGATATTCATCTAACCCCTCCTGTTTCCTGCTAATCTTCGGGTAAAGGCGTCGTATCTACCAGTGATTTTCCTTTCCATTTTCCACTCTTTAACCGGATCAGGGAGATGATAAGCCCGATGGACCAGCCGATCGGTATCGCCCACCAGATCGCGGATTTTCCGATCACATAGGCCAGCGCGTAAGCCAGAATCACGCGGCTGCCCAGATTGCACAGGGCACTGGCCAGGAACACCTTGATATCGCCGGCGCCCCTTAACACTCCGTTTGCCGTATTCATAACTCCCATGACCACATAGAAGGTACTGACCACTCTTAAGTATTCCACCCCGACGGCGATTACTTCCAGATTACTGGCCGTATCTACAAATGCGCCCACAAAGACGTCACCCCAGAGGAATAAGATAACCGTGACGATAAGCCCGATTACCCCGCTCATGATCCAGCCGGCCCGCAGCCCTCTGGTTACCCGTTCCGGCTTTCCTGCCCCGGTATTCTGGGCGGTAAAGGTAGACATGGCATTCCCTACATTAACCATAGGCAGGATCGCTATGCTGTCGATCTTACCGGCTGCCGCGTAACCTGCCATCACCACAGACCCATAGCGGTTCACAAGTGCCTGTACCAGCACGAAACCGATGGACACGATGGACTGCTGAATCGTGGAGGGAACCGCGATCTTCCAGATGGTCTTTAGTGTCTGGAAATCAAAATAGGCGAATTCCTCCCGGATCTGCATCTTGCTAAGACGGATCATCAGCCAGATAAAGGAAAGTACCGCGGAGATCCCCTGGGAAATCAAAGTGGCATAGGCTACGCCCGCCACGCCCATTCCAAAGCGTATGACAAAGACCAGATCCAGAACGATGTTCGTAAGGGAAGAAAATGCCAGGAATACGAGCGGGGACCTGGAATCCCCCAGCGCGTTAAAGATCGAGGTCAGCGTATTATAGGTAAACAGGAAGAACATACCCGCAAAATAAATCCTCAGATACGTAGATGCGTCTGCGAACACATTATCCGGCGTGTTCATCCAGCGCAGAATCGCACCGCTTCCTCCCACTCCGATCACCGTAAGCGCGGCGCTTAATACAGCGGCGAACAAAAGGATCGTGTAGATACAGGTCTTAACCTTCCCCATCTGCCTGGCCCCGAAGAACTGGGAGATCACTACGGAAGAACCCACACTCATGCCGGTGGCTATGGCCACAAATAAAAAAGTAATAGACGCAGACGCGCCGACAGCCGCCAGCGCATCCGAGCCTACAAAATTTCCCACAATCATGGAATCGACAATATTATACAGCTGCTGAAACAGATTGCCCAGCACCATGGGTACCGCGAAGAAGAACAGCGTCTTCCCCGGCTTTCCCACTGTCATATCTTTATTCATAACAAAATAACCCCTTTAGTTGTTCTGCATCCGCACCGCAACTATTCTTAGTTTTTGAAGCTGTGAATCGGCGCTGGAATCCGCCCTCCCCTGTTCACAAACCTCTCGCAGGAAAAACCGTTCACCGGCATCACCGGCGCATAACCCAGCAGGCCGCCGAATTCCACCGTATCTCCCACTGATTTCCCGATCACAGGAATCAGACGGACCGCCGTCGTCTTCTGATTGATCATGCCGATGGCCATCTCATCCGCGATAATCCCGGAGATGGTGGACGCTTTCGTATCTCCCGGCACGGCAATCATGTCCAGGCCGACGGAGCAGACACAGGTCATGGCTTCCAGTTTTTCTAACGTTAACGCCCCCGCTTCCACCGCGTCGATCATCCCCTGGTCTTCGCTGACCGGTATAAATGCGCCGCTCAAGCCTCCCACATAGGAGGACGCCATCACACCGCCTTTTTTCACCTGATCGTTGAGCAGGGCCAGAGCCGCTGTGGTACCGGGCGCTCCCGGATATTCCAGTCCGATCTCCTGCAGGATCTCCGCCACCGAGTCCCCGATGGCCGGCGTGGGTGCCAATGACAGATCCACGATACCGAAGGGAATCCCCATTCGCTTAGACGCTTCCTGGGCCACCAGCTGGCCCACCCGGGTTACCTTAAAGGCGGTCTTTTTAATGGTCTCGCATAGAACCTCGAAGTTTTCCCCCCGCACCTGTTCCAATGCCTGCTTCACCACACCGGGGCCGCTGACCCCTACATTAATGATGGCGTCCGCTTCCGTAACCCCGTGGAACGCTCCCGCCATAAACGGATTGTCGTCCGGCGCATTGCAGAATACTACCAGCTTCGCACAGCCCAGAGAATCCTGCTCCTTTGTATATTCCGCCGTCTTTAATACAGTTTCCCCCAAAAGTTTCACAGCATCCATATTGATTCCACATTTTGTGGAACCCACATTCACAGAGCTGCACACCCGGTCGGTACAGGAAAGCGCCGCGGGAATCGAGCGGATCAGATACTCATCCGCCGTCGTCATTCCTTTGGAGACCAGCGCGGAATATCCGCCGATGAAGTTGACTCCTACCGTCTTGGCTGCCCGATCTAACGTCTTCGCGATCTCCACGAAATCCTCCGGGCATTTGCAGGCCGCCGCTCCCACCAGGGCGATGGGTGTCACCGAGATTCTTTTATTTACAATGGGAACCCCGAATTCCCGCTCGATCTCTTTTCCGGTAGCCACCAGCTTTTCCGCCAGGGTTGTTATTTTACGGTAAATATTTTCATTTACTTTCTGCAGATTGGCATCTGCACAGTCCAGCAGGCTGATGCCGAGCGTAATCGTACGCACATCCAGATTCGCCTGCTCGATCATCCGGTTGGTTTCATTTACTTCGAATATATTAATCATCGCGTTATCCCTATGCCTTCCTCTCCTTAAATCCGATGCATTTTGTCAAAAATATCTTCATGCTGGCATTTGATGGTTACCCCGATTTCATCTCCGATCTGATCCAGCTCCTTACACAGATCCGCGAACGGCTTGGTGGAATGATTCGTATCCACGATCATCATCATGTTGAAAAATTCCTGAACGATCGTCTGTGAAATATCCTCTATATTAATGTTGTTGTTCGCCAGGTATGTACACACTTTGGCGATGATGCCCACGGTATCCTTTCCTACAACGGTAATGATTGTCTTTTTCATCCTCTGCTCTCCTTCTATTCTTTTCAAATCTCTTTCTTTACGCTCTTTCTCAACAATATTTCTCCATGCACTTTTTCAAACTGCGATTAATTCCGATACGCAGTCTCTTTTTGCCACCTGGATTTTAAAATCCCCGGACTGGTACGGACACATATCCAGGTCAATTTCCAGCTTTACCGTCTCATAGGCCAGTTCCGCATAGTTATTCTCCTTGCTCAGATGACCCAGTACGATTGATTTTAATTTATCATGCAGCAGCCTGCAGAGAAGCTGACCGCTGGCCTCATTGGACAGATGGCCCCGCTCTCCCAGAATCCGCCGCTTCAGCGGATAGGGATAGGCGCCTACCTCCAGCATATGTATGTCATGGTTCGCCTCCAGCAAAAGGGCATCTAATCCCTGCAGATTCTCCACGATGTAATCTGTATAAATCCCCATATCCGTGGCAACTCCCACTGCCTTCTCGCCGCATTCCAGCCGGTATGCCACCGGATCGGCGGCGTCATGGGAAATAGAAAACGGCCGGATCTGCAGATCCTCGATCTCAAACACTTCATCGGGCCGGATCGGACAAAACAGCTCATCCGGAATCTTTCCCACGGAATTCATCCGCTTGACCGCCTCAAAAGTGGCTGCTGTCCCATAGATCGGCAGCCCATATCTTCTGGCCAGCACACCCAGGCCCTGTACGTGGTCGATATGTTCATGGGTAATCAGAATCCCTTTCATATCCCCTGTGGTCAGATCCAGTACGTTCAGTCCCTGTTCGATCCGTTTACCGCTGATTCCCGCGTCCACCAGCAGATGCGTTTTTTCACTGCCCACATAGATACAGTTCCCGCTGCTGCCGCTGGCTATACTGCATAAATTCATGCTGTTCTTCCTTTCTGATCCTGTCTTTCATTTTTCTGTCTCTTCTATCCTTTCCTGGGCATGGAGCAGCGAATGCTGCACCTCCCCCGGCAGAAGTTCACGCCTGCCGTTTCAGGATACCGCGCTTTCTCATTTTCCGGTCAATCTGGCCATATACTTCCGAAAGCTCCCCGTTATTGTCAATCTCTTCCTCGCAATGCCTGCGGTATTCTTCCGCTGACATCTGATGCGCCATGATTCGGTCCACCTTTTCATCGCTGTAGCCCCGCGAGCGCTTCAGCCGTTCCCGGCGTATTTCATCCGCCGCGTAAATATACCAAAATTCATCGCAGAGCACACGGTAATTGTCCTCAATCAGCAGCGCTGCCTCGACCAGCACCAGAGAAAGCTTTCCCGCTGCCCGCTCTTTTTCAATCTCCTCCACAATATAGGTTTTCACCGCCGGATGGATAATCTTCTCAAGCTTTGCCAGCAGCTCCGGCTTTTCGAATACCAAAGCCGACAGCCTTGCCCTGTTGACAGTCTGATCCCCGTTCAGGATGCCGCTTCCGAAGGTCTCCACTACCTGATAATAGCCGGGCTGCCCGGTCTCCATCATCAGATGGCCCACTTTATCGGCCTGTATCACCCGTGCGCTATAATTTCTCCCTATATACTCCAATATGGTACTTTTCCCGGAACCGACACCTCCGGTGATGCCAATCACTTTCATACGATCCGCTCCTACTTCGCTTCGTACCAGTTTTCCCCTTCGTGCATATCGATTTCCAACGGCACGCTTAAGTCCGCCGCCCGATGCATCTCCTCCGACAGAATCTTCTGCACTTCTTCCACTTCGCTTCTGTCTGCCTCGATCAGCAGCTCATCATGCACCTGCAGGATCAACCGGGATTTTAATTTTTCCTTTTTCAACCGTTCGTTCACATGGATCATTGCGATCTTAATGATATCCGCCGCCGTTCCCTGGATCGGCGAATTCATAGCCACCCGCTCCCCGAAGGAGCGCTGCATAAAATTACTGGACTTTAATTCCGGCACCGGCCGCCTGCGTCCGAACATGGTGGTCACATATCCCTCTTCTTTTGCATGGATTACCAGATTATCCAGAAACTTCTTCACACCCGGATAGGTTTCAAAATATTTCCCGATATAATCCGCCGCTTCCTTTCGGGTAATACTAAGGCCCTGGCTCAGTCCAAAGGAACTGATGCCGTAGACGATACCAAAATTCACCGCTTTGGCGTTGCTCCTCTGCTGCGGGCTGACCTCATCAAAGGGAGTGTGGAACACCTGGGAAGCGGTCATCCGGTGAATATCCGCCGCTTCGCGGTATGCGTGAATCAGATTCTCATCCTCCGACATATGCGCCAGTACCCTCAGCTCGATCTGGGAATAGTCCGCGTCGATAAAGACATAACCGGGTGCGGGTATGAACACTTTTCGAATCAACCGGCCTAATTCCATCCGGATCGGTATATTCTGAAGATTCGGCTCCGTGCTGCTGATTCTTCCGGTGGCCGTAATCGTCTGATTAAATGTGCTGTGGATTCTTCCGTCCGCCGCAATGTAAGGGGCCAGCCCATCCGCATAAGTGGATTTTAATTTGGCCAGCTGGCGGTATTCCAGAATCAGCGATACGATCTCATTTTCCGGGGCCAGCTTTTCCAGCACATCCGCCGCTGTGGAGAACCCGGTCTTTGTCTTCTTCCCTCCGGGAAGCTTCAGATGGTCGAACAACACCACACCCAGCTGTTTCGGAGAATTGATATTAAACTCCTCTCCGGCCATCTCATAGATGCTCTGTTCCAGCTGCGCGATCTTGATTCCCAGCTCTTCCCCGTAGATCTTAAGTTCTTCCGCCTGTACCAGGATACCGGCCTGTTCCATATCATAGAGGGTAAACACAAGCGGCATCTCCACCGTTTGGAAAAGCCGGAGCATATCCGTGTCCTTAAGGCCCGTCCACAGTTCCTCCGCCGCTTTCCAGGCGATATAAGCCATATAACAGACACAGGTCAAGAATTCCTGGGGCTTTTCTTCCTGCGCGGTGGACCAGCCTGATTTGCCCAGCAGATCCATCCGGGACGGAATCATCATTCCCAGATATTCCTTTGCAAGATCATCATAGGAATAACTGTCCTTTAACGGATTCAGCAGATACGCGGCGATGTTACAGTCGAACAGCCGCTCCTTCCCTGAATCGGTCAGGGAAATCTGCCCCAGCTGGCTTTTAAGATCCAGCGTCGCCGCCGTATCCGTGCCCGCTATCAGCTTGCCCAGCTGTTCCTTCAGGTACTCTTCTGTCACAAAGCCTTCCACCGGAATATAACAGATTTCCTTATCGCCGCAGGCAAGAGCCAGCCCGAGAACCTCATCCTCCGCTATCCATACGAAGCCGATCCGGCTGTTCTTCTTTTTCGGATCCGGTTTCAGGACCTTCTGAAACACTTCCTCCACATCCTGCAGCAGCGTGGCTTTGCGAAAATGTCCCTCCACCTTTTGTGCCGGTACTTCCACATGAAACCGGCTCATCATATTTTTAAATTCCAGCTGTTTAAACAGGTTATAAGCCTCCGGTGTATACAGTTCACCCAGCTTCGCCTTATCCAGCGAAAACGAAATGTCGCAGTCCACACAGATCGTGGCCAGGGTTTTACTCATCTGAGCCATATCATAATGATCCCGCAGCGCTTCTTTCGCCCGGTTCGGCTTAATCTCATCCACATGGGCATAAGCGTTCTCGATACTGCCATAGTCCACGATGATCTTCGTCGCTGTCTTTTCCCCTATTCCCGGAACCCCCGGAATATTATCCGAAGCGTCCCCCATCAATGCCTTGACATCGATAAACTGGGTGGGCGTCACCTGATAACTCTTACATACATCCTCCGCGTAATAATCCTCGACCTCCGTGGTTCCCCGTTTCGTCTTGGGAATCCGGATCTTCACCTTATCCGTAGCCAGCTGCAGCAGGTCCCTGTCTCCGGACACCACTGATACCTCCAGGCCCAGTTCCTCGCAGCGTTTGGATATGGTACCCAGCAGATCATCCGCCTCATATCCTGCCTGCTCGATCACCAGAATCCCCATGGCGCCCAGTACTTCCTTCATCACCGGAACCTGCTGGTGCAGTTCATCCACCATCGGTTTCCTGGTTCCCTTATAGTCCCCAAACATCTCATGCCGGAAGGTCGGCGCATGCACATCAAACGCCACGGTCAGGTAATCCGCCTGCTCCTCCTCCAGAATCTTAAACATTATATTTAGAAATCCATAAATCGCGTTTGTATGCAGTCCGTCCGAATTCGTCAGATCCGGCACGCCGAAAAACGCCCGGTTCAGTATGCTGTGCCCATCTATCAATACAATCTTCTCGCTCATATTTCCCTCCAGTGACGCATTTCCTGCGTCTTAAATTCAGGTATGGGTGAACACTAAGTTCCAATCTTATCTGCTCGTTTATGCCCATCCCGGCCATCCTGCTTTTACCCCAGGCGCCCCCTGAGACTTGCCCTATAATACTATACACTAAATATGGCCATTTTTAAACCTCTTTTAGAAAAAGAATTTCCCGCGAAAATTTCACAGGACTTCTCCGCTGCCCGTCCACTTTCCTATGAAATATGAAAGAAAAAGACTGATTGTCCTGGAAACAATCAGTCTTTTTACTAACTGCGGATGGAGGGACTTGAACCCTCACGCCCTTGCGAGCGGCAGATTTTGAGTCTGCTGCGTCTGCCATTCCGCCACATCCGCTTATCTCTTCACTCAGCACTTAACTACTTAGTGAACCGAAATTTATTTTAGCATAAACTTCCATCCATGGCAAGCACTTTATAAAATTTTCTCAGCTCAATTTTTACTCAATCTTCCCTGTCCATTTTGCTCTGAATCCGCCTTATGTAACTTAGTCACATAAGTTCTCCCTCACGGGCGCTATAATAACCATATTCATTTAAAAAGGAGATGCGCAGGCATGAAAATATGTATTGTAGGCGGAGTGGCCGGCGGCGCCAGTGCCGCTACCAGACTGAGGCGCCTGGATGAGAAGGCTGAAATACTATTGTTTGAGAAAGGTGAGCATATCTCGTATGCGAACTGCGGACTGCCTTATTATCTGGGGGGAACCATCCGGCAGCGGGACTCGCTGATCGTTACCAAACCGGAGTTGTTATGTAAACGCTTTAGGGTGGATGTCAGGACCCGGAGTGAAGTGCTGAGTATAAACCGGCAGGAGAAAAAAATCTTGGTGCGGGATTTGATGAACGGAACCGATTATGAGGAATCGTATGATAAATTAATTCTGTCCCCGGGCGCCAGCCCGAAAGTACCTCCGCTTCCGGGTATGAATTCCGACGGTGTGTTCACACTGCGCAATGTCACGGATACTTACCGGATAGACGACTATCTTCAGGAAACCAAACCGGCGGCGGCCGTGGTAGTAGGCGGCGGCTTTATCGGTGTGGAGATGGCTGAAAATCTTGTGGAACGCGGACTATCCGTTACTCTCGTGGAGTACGCGGATCAGGTGATCGCGTCTCTGGACCCGGAGATGGCGAATATCCTGCACCGTCACCTGTCGGAACACGGAGTAAACTTAATGCTGGGAACCGGTATAACCGGAATCTCCCACGATTCCAGCGGCCTTCACGCCGGCCTCACCTCCGGGGAAGAGGTATCTGCAGGTTTGATTCTTTTGTGCATGGGTGTGGCTCCCGACTCCCACCTGGCGAAGGATGCCGGTCTGGATCTGTGGCTGAACGGCAGTATCGCGGTCAATGAATACTATGAAACCTCTGATCCGGATATCTATGCGGTGGGTGACGCGATCAGCGTAACGCACCTGGTCAGCCAGACGGAAACACTGGTTCCCCTGGCAGGTCCCGCCAACAAACAGGGACGCACCGCCGCGGAAAATGCTCTCAAGGGCAGGAAGCGAAAGGGAAGCCCGGTGCAGGGCAGTTCCGTCCTTAAGGTATTTGATCTGACCGCCGCATCGACGGGATTAAATGAAAAGCAGCTGCGTCAAATGGAACTTCCTTATAAAAAGACATATGTACATCCTCAGTCCCATGCTTCTTATTACCCCGGGGCCTCTCCGATATCTATGAAAATGCTGTTTGACGATGACGGACACATATTAGGCGCCCAGGCAGTCGGCGCAGAAGGAGTGGAAAAGCGCATTGATGTACTGGCGACGGTGATTCGGCTGGGCGGTACCGTGTACGATCTGGAACAGCTGGAATTATGTTACGCCCCTCCTTATTCTTCGGCCAAGGACCCGGTCAATATGCTGGGGTACACTGCCTCCAATATTTTGAACGGGGATATGCCCGTCTTTTATGCGGAAGAGGTTTCCTCCCTGGACCCGCATACAGTAACCCTGCTGGATGTAAGCACTCCTGATGAAATTCTGATGGGTACGATACCGGGCTTCCGGAGTATACCGCTTGATACATTGAGGGAAAACCTGAACCGGCTGGATCCCGGGAAACCTGTTTATGTCACCTGCCGGGTGGGACTGCGGGGATACCTGGCCACCCGTATCTTACTGCAGCATGGTTTCCGCGCTTTTAATTTAAGCGGCGGATATCGGACTTATTCTCTGACCGGCGCTTATACGGCACCGTCTGCCGCAGCGAAACCGGATACCGATATATCTGAAAAACCAGTCCCCCCGGTAAAGCGGTTGACCGTGGATGCCTGTGGACTGCAGTGCCCCGGGCCGATCATGAAAGTATCGGAAAACATGAAAGCGTTAAAAGAGGGGGAAACTCTCTGTATTCAGGCTACTGATCCCGCCTTTTCTTCCGATATCGGCGTCTGGTGCCAGAGGACCGGCAATCGTTTGATCAGCACCTCCTGCGAGAAAGGGATCTATACCGTTATTCTCCAAAAAGGAGACACTGCTGTGCAGGCTGCCCAGTGTGAACCCCCCTCCCCAGGAGATGATAAAACCATGGTCATTTTCAGCCAGGATCTGGATAAAGCCATCGCTTCCTTTATCATCGCCAACGGTGCGGCAGCCATGGACCGCAAGGTAACTATGTTTTTTACCTTCTGGGGATTGAATATTTTGCGGAGGCCCCATAAAGTATCCCTCAAAAAAAATTTTATGGAAAAAATGTTTTCAGGAATGATGCCCAGAGGAAGCCAAAAACTAAAGCTGTCGCATATGCAAATGGGGGGAATTGGCGCCCGTTTGATCCGCAAACTTATGAAGGATAAAAATGTAGCTTCTCTGGAAGAACTCATCGCATCCGCCCGGCAAAACGGCGTGCGAATCGTGGCCTGCCAGATGTCCATGGATCTCATGGGCATCCGCAGGGAAGAGCTTTTAGACGGTGTTGAGGTCGGTGGTGTGGCCACTTTTCTGGGGGCTGCGGAGACCTCGGATACCAACTTATTTATCTAAAAATTTGCTCCATCTTTTGTCGTAAAATGCGACATTTTCAATGCTTCAAAACGGGGTAAGTGCTTGACTTTTTCATCGCTTCTATCTAAAATCAAATCTGCACCGTAAAATTTGATACCATGATCGGGGAGGGGAAATCATGTCAACAACAGATCTGCAAGAAGCACTGAAAGAAAAAGAGAAGGAAATCCTCCGTTTGCAAGCAGATAATACGAATCTGTATCAGACTGTCTGTACATTGAATCAAACTTTAAACCGTATGATTGACGTATTTATCTGAATTGCGAAAATCTTTCTCCTATTATCTGGAGGACATTCTAATTGTCTTTCACTCACATAGTAAACGCCACGAGGGCCTTTCCTGACTTCGTGGCGTTTCCATTCTGCTATTTTCTCACTTAATCGCTGTACAGTTTTTCCAGCGCCTCATTTTCACCCAATATGATATAGGTGTCGTCAACCTGCGCACTGCGGTCAGGATCGGGGGTCGGGATGATCCGTTCCCCATCTTTTCTGGCAATCACATTCAGTCCAAAGCTGCGCAGATCCAGCTGGCGCAAAGACTTTCCGATCCAGTTCTGAGGGGTGACCACCTCCACCATGCTGAACGAGTTGGACAATTCCATCGTGTCTATAAAATTACCGGATATAATATTGCGCGCTGTCCTTACTCCCATGGCGCGTTCCGGGAAAATAACCTTATCCGCGCCCACTTTCTGCAATACCATACCATGAATATCATTGTGTGCTTTAGCAAGGACATACGGAACCCCGCATTCCTTTGTGACGATCGTCGCCATGATACTGGCTTCCAGATTCTCACCGATCGCGATAATCGCACCATCCAGATTGTGAAGTCCCAAAGAACGCAACGCCTCCGCATCCGACACATCTGCCCGGAAGGCATGGGTCACATAATCTGCGATGTCCTGCACCTTTTCCACTTTCCAGTCCACCGCAAGCACCTGACAGCCGTTCTTTGCCAGCGTCAGAGCCACGCTGCGTCCAAACTCTCCCAACCCGAATACTGCAAACTCTTTCTTGGCCATGACCAATTCTCCTTTTATTTATCCAATAATAATCCGACGCTCCGGCAGTTCCCGCATGGTATCCTTCTTGGAATGGCGGACAGAAAAAGCAACTGCCATGGTAATCGGTCCAATCCTGCCGATATACATCGTAATAATCAATATAACCTTGCTGAACATACACAGATCCGCGGTCACACCCCGGGACAAGCCCACCGTTCCGATGGCAGAAACGACCTCAAACAGGGTATCTACCAGCGAGATATCCTCCACCGCGCAGATCAGCAGGGAAGCGCTTAAAACAACCCCGATACTGATCACTACCACGGCCAGTGCCGTCCGAAGACTTTCCTGGGCTATCTTGCGCTCAAACACTTCCGTATTCGTCTTACCGCGGACTACCGCCAAAACGGTCAATACCACCATACCCACCGTGGTCGTCTTCATACCGCCTGCCGTACCGGCCGGCGAACCGCCCACGATCATCAAAAGCAGTGTAACCAAAGTGGAGCCTTCCCGCATATTCTCCTGCGGAAAAGAAGCAAATCCCGCCGTCCTGGTCGTCACAGACTGGAACATCGAAGCCATAAATTTCTGAAACACATTCAGATTCCCTATGGTCCCCGGATTATTAAATTCCAGCACAAAGTACACAAGCGTTCCGAAAGCGATCAGAATCCCTGTAATCACCAGCACCAACTTGGAATGCAGCGCCAAATTCTGAAACGGCCTGTAATTTTTCACATCTTTCTTCCTGGACTCCTTAAATACCCTGACCACATCCCACCAAACAATAAATCCCAGGCCTCCAAGAACGATCAAAAGCATCGTCGTAATATTAATCAACGGATTTGTCATATAAGGGACAAAACTGGTTTCCCCAATCAGATCAATTCCCGCGTTACAAAACGCGGATACCGCATGGAAGATCGAATACCCCACACCTCTTACAAAACCAAATTCCGGTATAAACTGAAAGCTGTATAAAACAGCGCCGGCCAGCTCCACCACCAGCGTACCCGCCAGGATCTTTTTCACCAGTTTCACCAGTCCCGACAGGGTATCCAGATTATAAGTCTCCTGAATCAGCATCCGGTCCCGAAGGGTGATCCGCTTTCCAACGATAATAAACACGCTCATCACCATCGTGATGACTCCCAGTCCGCCCAGCTGGATCAAAATCAAAATAATGATCTTCCCAAAGAGGCTCCAGTGGCTGGCCGTCACAAAGGTGACCAATCCTGTCACACATATACTCGTCGTCGACATAAACAGCGCATCTATGGGATTTGTCCAGGTCCCGTCTGCCGAGGAAACCGGCAGCATCAGAATGACTCCTCCTATCACAATAGCCGACAAAAATCCAAACGCTATCGTCCTGGTTGTATTCATCTGGAGTCTCTGCATAAACTTCTTCAAACTGATTAACATGATATTCCTCTGCTCACCGAAACACGGTTCTATTTTGCACATCTCATGCTCTGGTCCGGTACTTTACAAAGCCTAATTATAACCTTTCACGCCTCCGGTTGCAAGTTATATTTGTATTAATTATGGAAATTGTATTTGTTGATGACGGCTATGTTGAGATTTTCTGCTAAGGGACGGGAAGAGAGGGAAGCGGCGGGGCCTTGGAACCGGGCGGCTCATCTCCTGGGGCCAAATCACTTCGGCCGGAACTAAGAACAGCTAACTCCGAAGGCGGGAGAACCTCTTATTGGCAGGGCCCGGAACAAACTCGCCAAAAACCGGCTCGGACAGTGTTCCAGGCCCTGCGAGGTTCTCCCACCTTCTGCGTAAGCTGTTCTAAGTCCCGGCCTCAAGTGATTTGGCCCCAGGAGATGAGCCGCCCGGTTCCAAGGCCCCGCCGCTTCCCTCTCTTCCCTGCTATACAAAACGCCTGCCTGCATGTTCCGACAATAGTATTAGAAGTCTAAAGTATCCCGGAGTCTAAAGTATCCCAGGTATGATTTTGCATCTAAGGTCTCTCCAAAGTAGGAGTGTGCAGGAGCAAGGAGGACTTCCGGGAAGGGGGAACAAAAGGAACGGGTGCCGAATCGCTTGAGTCCGTGTCTTAGAACGGGTTACGCAGAAGAGGACGAAACCTCGCAGGACCCGGGGCGGTTCTTTCTGAGAGTTGGGTATAGCCTGGTAGCCGGAATGCCCGCATACTTATACATTAAGCCGGTTGCGGGCATTCCGGCTAC
>NZ_JAWDIY010000034.1:0-50414 GCF_032380655.1 Diplocloster hominis
CGGGCCCTGCCAATAAGAGGTTCTCCCGTCTTCGGAGTTAGCCGTTCTTAGGTCCGGCCGAAGTGATTTGGCCCCGCGAGATTTGCTGCCCGGCTCCCCAAGACACGCCGCTTCCCTTCCGCCCGGACCTCAGTATCAAAATCCCCATTTACCAAAGCTGGCCGTGAATAATAACAAGAAATTTATTATTTTTGAAAAACTGTATTGACATTGAATGAGTGAGAATATATAATGATTGATATAGAGTACACGTGTACGCAAATAAAAATCACGAAAGAACTGGAGAAGAGTAACGGTAACTGTGGGCAAATTCCATGAAAAATGGAAAGAAATCTGTCTGATTGTACAAGACAGAAAGAAAATGGAGGAAAATTATGAGAATGAAAAAATGGTGGAGTTTACTGATCGCGGCAGTGCTGGTGGGCAGTTCCCTGGCCGGCTGCGGCAGCAAGCAGGAGGAGGCACCAGCGGATGCCGGGGCGCCTGCACAGAGTGAAAGCCCTGCGAAGGATGCGGCTGGTACGGCTGCGCCGGATGCCGGGGGAGAAACCGGGGAAGCGGTTACTTTGAACTTCTGGAACGTGTTTACCGGGTCTGATGGAGATATCCTTCGGGAGATCGTGGATAAATACAATGAGACAAATACGGATAACATTACGATAAATATGGACATTATGCCCAATGATACCCTTCAGCAGAAGCTGCCGGCTTCCATCGCAACGAATACCGCGCCGGATTTTGTACTGTTTGGCGTTGAGAATATCGCTCCCTATGTGAGCAATGATTCCCTGGAAGATATCAGCGATTTCTGGGATACGGCGGGAGTGGATAAGTCCAATTTCCTGGATAATGTGGTAGACTTATCTTATGTGGACGGCAAGCTTTACGGAACGCCGATGCAGTACAATGTGCAGTACTTATACTGGAATAAGGATCTGTTCAAAGCGGCGGGACTGGACCCCGATACACCTCCGGCCACGATGGAGGAACTGGCTGATTTTGCAGTGAAACTGACGGATGCTTCGAAGAAGCAGTACGGCCTGGCACTGCCCACCAGTGTTACCTATATGCAGTTCCTGTGGGCCAACGGCGGAGACGCGGATGATACGGAAACGAATACGAACCTGCTGAACTCCGAAGAGAACTTAAAGACTCTGGAATGGCTTCAGGATCTGGCTGTAAATAAAAAAGTGACACCGGAGAATATCACCGGACCTGATGCGGATACTATGCTGCAGGCGGGACAGGTGGCTATGTACATGAGCGGTCCGTGGCAGATCAACGGTCTGAATGAGGCAGGAATTAATTTTGGTATCGCTCCCTGTGTGGCGGGCAGCGCGGGTTCCTTCTCACCGGCAGGCGGATGCAGCTTTGTGATTCCCAAGGGAACTGATGAAGTGAAGAAAGCTGCTGCTTACAAATTTATGAAATATTGGCTGACGGACGAAGTGCTCAAAGAGTGGTCCCAGAGAAATGGTTTCCCGGTATGGTCCAAGACGCTGACGGAAGATCCTGAGATCCAGAATGACGAAGTCTTGAGTTCTATTTCCAAAGCTACAGAGATCGGCCGTTCCTATAACCTGGGATATTCCCTGGCAAGCCAGATCGATAACGATGTTATGATACCGCTGTTTGAAAAAGTAATTACCGGTGCCAGCACGCCGAAGGATGCGCTGGATGAAGCGTCCAAAGCGATGGATGCCGTGTTAGGCAGTAACTAAAAAAGGCGGCTCCCGGCTGATACAGCCGGGGGCCGAAAAAAGGAGCAGATTATGAGCAAAAAGAAAAAATTCCGGCCCCATCAGCAAAGACAGGCATATCTGTTTATTCTTCCGTCGATGATCATCCTGTCGGTCTTTGTGTTCATACCGCTGGGAGCTTCCCTTGTGATCAGCCTGCTGAACATGAATATTTTTATGAAGGATATTTCTTTTGCGGGGATCCATAATTTTGTCAAATTATTTTCGGATCACAGAGTGGCAAATGCGACGTTTAACAGTTTCTATTTTACCCTTTTTGAAGTACCGCTCCAGGTGGGCCTGGCGCTTCTGCTGACCATGTATGTGGCGAAAAACAATAAATATACGAAATTACTGAGATCGACCTACTATCTGCCATTTGTCTGCTCCATGACAGCCATGGGTATCGTCTGGTCCATGATGCTGGACCCGAATATGGGTCTGGTTCCCTATTGGCTCAGTAAGATCGGGATAGATTCGATTTCCTTTTTAAAGGACCCGAACCTTGCTATGCCCACGGTCATTGCCGTGACAGCCTGGAAAGGATTTGGCTATACATTGACGCTTCTGACCGCTGCGGTCCTGAATATTTCCTCCTCCCTGTATGAGGCAGCCGATATGGATGGCGCGGGCCAATGGAAGAAATTTATACATATTACCATCCCCGGTATCTTTCCGACGATCAGCTTCTGCATCGTGACGACCACGATCAGTTCCCTGCAGGTCTTTGACCAGACCTACGTCATGACCCAGGGAGGGCCGTTAAACCGTACGGAGACGGTGGTTCAGTATATCTATGACAGAGGCTTTCAGACTGCGCCTTATGATCTGGGTTATGCTTCGGCCATATCCGTTTATTTATTTGTCATCATCGCCATTGTAACTTTTGTGCTGAAACGTTTTGTTCTGAATAAGGGGGAGGAAGCCAATGACTAAAAAAGTAAAACCGGTCAAAATCGTGGGCTTTGTCCTGACCTTTCTGATCGCCCTCAGTGTTTTGGTCCCGATCATCTGGCTGTTTGTTTCATCTTTTAAGACAGATGTGGGCGTCATCCAGTATCCGCCCAAATTTTTTCCGACGGAGTGGACACTGAAGCAGTATCAGCACGTAACGAAGAGTATTCCTATATTTAAGATGGCGAAAAATACCTTCATCTTTGCCGGCGCCGTAACGGTGATCAGTGTATTCTTCGATTCCATGGCGGGCTATGCTTTTGCGCGGATGAACTTCAAAGGATCGAAACTGATCTTTTCCATCATTTTGCTGACGATGATGGTACCCTTCCAGATTATCATGACCCCGTTATACATTGAAGTATACAAATTAAACCTGCTGGATACCTATGCCGGACTGATCCTGCCAAGAGCCACCAGCGCTTTTGGTATCTACATGATGCGTTCTTTCTTCGCCGGACTTCCAAAGTCCATCGAAGAGTCCGGGCGTATGGACGGAATGGGAGAGTTCCGCATCTATTGGTCCCTGATGCTTCCATTATGTAAACCGGCTATTGCCAGCCTTGGAATCTTTCATTTTATGAATAACTGGAACGACCTTTTATATCCTCTGATGCTGACCAGTTCCGCCGACAAGCGAACGCTGTCCGCAGGTCTGGCCGTCCTGGTGGGAAATAAAGTGATCAAATACGGACCTACTCTGGCAGCGACCATGATCTCGCTGGCACCATTGTTAATACTATACATATTCTGTCAGAAATATTTCGTGGAAGGAATCGCGACCGCTGGCATGAAGGAATAAAGGAGCATAAAAACGATGAAGAAAGCATCTATGATCATCAACAGAAATTTTACAAGAGGTCAGATTGACCCGCGGATCTACAGCTCATTTGTGGAGCACATGGGACGGGTGGTCTATTCGGGAATCTACGAGCCCGGCCATCCGGCAGCGGACGCCGACGGATTCCGGACCGACGTATTAGATAAAGTAAAGGAAATGGGAGTGACCGGGGTTCGCTATCCCGGGGGCAATTTTGTCTCCTGCTATGACTGGCGGGACGGAGTGGGCCCTGTGGACAAACGGCCCAGGCGTCTGGAAATTGCCTGGCGTTCCATCGAAACCAACCATTTTGGTATCAATGAGTTTATGAAGTGGGCCGGGAAAGCCGGAGTCGAACCGGTATTCGCGGTTAATCTGGGAACAAAGGGGATCGAAAATGCCGTATCTATGGTGGAATACTGCAACATACCCGGCGGTACTTTATACAGTGATCTTCGAAAAGAACACGGAATAGAAAACCCCTATGGAATCAAAACCTGGTGTCTGGGCAATGAGATGGACGGAGACTGGCAGGTGGGCCATAAGACAGCCGAAGAATACGGACGAATCGCACAGGAGACCGCCAAAGCCATGAAATTGGTAGACACAGATATCCAATTGGTATCCTGCGGCAGTTCCAAATCCTCCATGGCCACCTATCCCGAGTGGGAAGCCCAGACCCTGGAATATACCTACCCCTACGTAGACTACATATCCCTGCATCAATACTACGACGGCCAGGACCGGGGCACCCCCTACTTCCTCGCCCAGTCCCTGGATATGGAGAACTACATCCGCACCGTAATCGGAACCTGCGACTACGTAAAAGCCAAAAAGCGTTCCAACAAAGAGCTCTTCATCAGCTTCGACGAATGGGGTGTCTGGTCTATGGCAGACAAAGAAGTGGCCGCTCAGGTCGACGAAAAGCCCTGGCAGATCGCACCCAGGATCAGCGAACAGATCTACAGCCTGGAGGACAGCCTGCTCTTCGCCAGCATGATGATGAATTTCCTCAAATACTCCGACCGCATCAAGATCGCATGCCAATCCCTGCTGACCAACATCAGCGCCGCGATCATGACCAAGCAGGGCGGCGAAGTATGGGTACAGCCCATCTTCTACCCGTTTTCCTACATGTCCCGCTACGGAAGAGGCCAAACCCTTCAATCCGTCCTGGACTGTCCCACCTACGACGCGCAGGAGTTCAGACAGGTCCCCTTCATAGACAGTGTAGCGGTGTACGATCGGGACCAGAGTGAAATAGCCGTCTTCCTGGTAAACAGAAGCGAAGACGAGACCATCCCCTTTGACATCCAGCTGGAAGACTTCGGTGCAGGCACACCGGTCCAGCATATAGAACTGACCTCCCAGGACAAAAAAGCCACAAACCAATACCGGCACGACACCGTAGTTCCACGAGAACGAAAGGATCTGACATCCGATCCCACGAATCATACGGTAACGTGCAAATTAACCCCTCTCTCCTGGAACATGATCCGCATCGCAGTAACAGAGCCTTTGAAAACCAGGGAATGAGATTTGCCGTCCATCCCCCAGGTCCCGCCGCCTCTCTCACCTTCCGGCCCATAGCCGCCCCCAGCCCAGTATCCGATACATCTGGACAACGACCGGAAAAAAGGACTATAATAGGAAAAGATACAGTATCCGGGCTTAAGTATTCGGTCTGGAGATAGGACTGTAAAGAAAAAATGAGTAAGGGTGTGTGGAGGAGAAATGGGAATCACATCGAAAGAGCTGGCGGAACTGTGCGGGGTGTCCAGAACAACGGTGCACAGGGCTTTATATAATACCGGCAGGATTAATCCGGAGACAAAAGAGATGATTTTGAGAAAGGCCAAGGAATATGATTTTCGGCCGGATCTGCTGGCCAGAGGGCTTGTGACCGGAAAGACTTTTTATATCGGAGTCGTGATTATGGACTCGGACAACCGGTATTTTTCGCAGATGCTGAATGCGATTGTCCGGGAAGCCAGGAAAAAAGGCTATTCGGTTAATATTACCTTTCATGAGAATAATGCGGATATTGAAAAAGAGCAGATCTGCAGATTGGTTGATTACCGGGTGGATGGTATTATCTTGTCTTCCATACGCAAAGGGACCGAATACCGGAAATTTTTGAAGGGCCTGAATACGCCGGTGGTTACCATCGATAATAAGGTGGCGAAAGATCTGCCTTTTGTGGGGATCAATGGGAAAAAAGCGACTTATGAGGCTGCGGAGCAGATCATAGGAAAAGGATATGAGAAAGTGGTGCTGGTATGTCCGCCGCTTGCGGATGCCGCCAGGGAAAATGTGTATGTTCATGAGGAAAGAGCGGCGGGCTTCAGTAAGGCAATGAGAAAACACCCGGATGTAAAAAGTGTGATCATTGATGACTGGGACTATGCAAAAAAGGCGTTTCAGGAGCTCGTGGATTCTGATGTAAGAACTGCGTTTTTCTGCACTGCAGATATCTTTGCCCTGGAGATCATGCAGTATTTCCGGGAGCAAGGGAAAAAGGTGCAGAGGGATTATGGAATTATGGGCTTTGACAATATTGATATTTTGAGGTATATTTCTCCGAAGCTTTGTACGATCTATAATTCCGTGGAAGAAGTGGCCAGGAATGCGGTGGATCTTTTGTTTGCGCTGATGGATGAGGAAGAGGCGCCTGTGGAGAAAATTGTGGATTATATCCCTGTGGATGGGGAGACATTATAGCAGATAGCAATTTATGCAAAGAGTTGGTGCGTTCGGAGTGAGAGCGCATTGACTCTTTTTTTAAAATGGAAGAAAAAGGAAAGCGTTCGAACACTTCTACATTTTTCGACACGTATCTGAAATAAGATGGTTCTTAGAACTCCGGATGTTGTGAGAAATGTGAGTCTGGCTTATGTATTATTGTTAAATATGCCAATGCCAAAAACACGGCAATCAGATTGACAGAAAGTTACGAAAAGACTATAATATAGCTAGTGGACACGTGTACGCATAACAATTCAGGAGGGGTAATATGAACAAAAGATTAAAAAAGATTCTGGCGTTATTATTGACGGCAGCTATGGTCTTTGGCTGCTCTGTCACGGCATTTGCTCAAATGACGGGCAATGGAACAGCGGCAATGAGTATCTCTTTTCAGACAGCTTTTGAAGAACAGGCGATTACCTATACCAGAATTTTGTGTCTGAAGAACAGCGGTAATGCGAATGGAACACTGCTGATGACCTGTGACCAGCATTCCTGGGTAGACGGCGAACAGGTATGGCCGATTTACCGGAGTACGGATAATGGAAATACCTGGTCTCATGTCTCGGATGTGAAGGATACGGTATTCGGTACGAACCGAAAGGCGCAGCCCATGCTGTTCGAGCTTCCGCAGGCAGTCGGGAATCTGCCGAAGGGAACGGTACTGCTGGCAGGCAACCTGGTTCCGGACGACCAGTCTTCCTCCAGAATCGTAATCTATAAGAGTGCGAATCAGGGAAGCTCCTGGGAATATGTAAGCACCGTGGATACCGGAGGCCCCTTTGAGTATGATCCGTCTCCGACATCGACCACGACCACCGTATGGGAACCGTTTCTGTATATGGATGCTTACGGACATCTGGTCTGCGCGTATTCGGATGAACGGCAGAAGGCCAATGGGGTTTTGCAGGCCCTGAGCCTGCGGTATACGTCTGACGGTACTAACTGGAGCGAACTGCAGAATATCGTGGCTGTCGGTAACCAGAACGACCGTCCCGGTATGATTACCGTAGATCAGATGCCGAACGGTAAATTCATCGCCACCTACGAGGTGGTAAATAAACCAAGCCTGAGCCAGAACAGTTCCATAGTATACTATAAGACTTCCGACGACGGACTGTCCTGGAACCCGTCGGACGTGGGGACTTTACTGGAGACAGAGGATGGATTGTGCCTGGGCTCCTCCCCCTATGTTAAATGGGTAAATGCGGGCGGGCCGAACGGAATGGTCATCGTCGGCTCCAAATGGGCAATCAATAAGAACGGCGATATCCAGGAGGGCGGTCAGAATTTCTTTGTCAACTATAATCTGGGAGAAGGACCGTGGGAACGCTATCCGCAGCCACTGACCTGGGATGCGGAAGGGATCAAATATCTGGATGCGTTCAGTCAGTGTATTGAGACAAATGTGGATGACACGGTACTATATGAATCAGCCAATATACTAAGCCCTGACGGATCGGGAATCGATGTCCGATTCGGGACGCTGCCGCTGACCTATGCGCTGTATGAAGCGGAAAATGCCGGTCTGACCAATGTACAGAGCATAGAGTGTTATGATTCCTCCGGCGGATATGAAGTGGGATATATCAACTATTCCGACAGCAAGGTGCTGTTTGACAAAGTGGTGGTTCCGGAAAGCGGAACGTATACCGTCTATGTGCGCTATAATAACGGGACAGGAAGCAACAGCAGCCATAAAGTATCTGTGAACGGCGGCAGCAGTTCGACGGTGACCTATCCGGCGACTGCGGACTGGAACCGGTATCAGTGGGCTTCCTTCGATTGTCCTTTAAAAGCGGGCAATAACACCATTCAATTCAGCTTCAACGGAACTTACGCGGAACTGGACTGTATCATGGTAGGAAAAGCAGGGACGGATCTGAACCGTGATTTTATGATCAAAAACAAAAACAGCGGGTTATATCTGGAGACTCCCAGCATGGGGACCGCTGACAATGCGGTGTTAGGACAGTATTCCAAGACCGTGTATCCCTGCCAGCTCTGGGAAATCAAAGCTTCCGGCAGCGGCAGTACCCTGATGAACCGCAACAGCGGCAAATACTGCCAGATTCAGAATGCTTCCACGGCAGACGGGGCGAAGGCGGTACAGTACACCTACAGCGGTGCCCCGACACAGATCTGGTCCTTTGAGAATGTGTCCGGCGGTTATTTCTTCCTTAAGAATCAGAACAGCCAGAAGCTGTTGGAAATAGCCGGAAATTCCACGGAGCTGGGGGCTGAAGCCGGCCAGTGGGGAGATACCGGTTATGACTGCCAGAAATGGACGCTGGTGAAAGAAAGCATGCGTTAGAGAGTGAGGATCAGGGGAGGTACAGATAGAAGGAAACAGCAAACCGAAGAGAGGAAAACGATGTCGCTATGAATCAAACGGATACAGCAAAAACATGGGCCATACAGCCCTGGATCATGCAGCGGGCAGACCCGTATGTCTACCGGCATACAGATGGATATTATTATTTTACCGCATCGGTGCCGGAGTATGACAGGATTATCCTCAGGCGCGGAAAAAGCCTGCAGGAGCTGGCGGATACGGAAGAAGCGGTGCTGTGGCATAGACATGAGAGCGGAATTATGAGCTGCCATATCTGGGCCCCGGAACTGCATTATCTGGACAATGCCTGGTATATTTACTTTGCGGCCGGCGCCGCCGGGGATATCTGGGCCATACGTCCTTATGTAATCAGATGCACCGGGGAGGACCCGATTGCCGGACCCTGGGAGGAACTGGGACAGGTACAGCCGTATGATGACTATACCTTTCAGGATTTTTCTCTGGATATGACGGTCTTTACTCATCGGGAAAAGTTATATGCGGTCTGGGCGGAAAAAGTGAGTGTCGGCAAAAAGATTTCGAATCTGTATATAGCGGAAATGGAGAATCCCTGGAAACTGGGTACTCAGCAGGTCCTTTTAAGTTCCCCCGATTACGGCTGGGAGAGAGAGGATTTTTGGGTCAATGAAGGGCCTGCTGTGATCCGGCATGGCAAAAAGCTGTTCCTGACCTACTCGGCAAGCGCTACCGGCGCCTGCTACTGCATGGGGCTGTTGAGTATTGAGGAGGACCGGGACCTTCTGGACCCGGAAAACTGGGAAAAATCCAGGTCTCCGGTCTTAATGACGCAGGAGGAGCTGGGGATCTATGGGCCGGGACATAACAGCTTTACCGTGGACGAAACGGGAGAAAATGATATCTGCGTATATCATGCAAGACCTTACAGGGATATTGTGGGAGATCCGCTGTACGATCCTAACCGGCATGCCTACTTAATGAATATGAAGTGGGATGAGCGGGGCTATCCTGTGTTTTCCCCTGCCCCGTAACAGCCGGATAAAACTGGGTGTCACTTAAATCTGCAATAGCACCTTCGATTTCCATCTAAAGGATGGCAAGCGAAGGTGCTATTTATTTCAGGACAAAGGGATCTTATCTGCCGGTTCTCAAGCTTTGTAGTTTTGCTTCTGTGTTTGAAATTTTCTCCGTTGCCTAATCGTAAAGGATAGTGTATGATAGGTAAGGTGAATTTTTTTATCTAATTGTATTTTTTATAATAATGTAGGAGTTCAAAAAGAATGGAGATATTAAAACGTTTCTGGCACTGGCTGGAACATTTGATGCGCATTATAATTACCTGGTTTCTGGGACTGTTTCATAAGGAGATTTCGGACGAGCAGTGGAACTCATTTATGCAGTTTGTAAAATTCTCGGTTGTGGGACTGAGCAACACGGTCGTCTCCTATGTCATATTTTTAATCGGAGTTTCCCTGGGATTCCATTATCAGATCAGCAATCTGATCGGTTACATGCTGGGAATCCTGAATTCTTTCTTCTGGAATAACCGGCTGGTGTTTGAGAAGAAAGAGGAAGAAGAGCGGAATATGTGGCAGGCGCTGGTGAAGGTGTATGCCTCCTACGCATTTTCCTATGTGGTATCCGCGGTACTCTTATTCCTCTGGGTGGATCTGCTGCATGTGCCGGAATTCCTGGGACCGATCATCACCGTGGTGGTCACCACGCCGATTAACTTTATTCTGAATAAATTCTGGGCTTTCAAAGGAAAGAAAAGCACAGCGAAAGAGAAAGAAGAGTCAGAACGGATATAGGATTAGATACAGAGCAATGAGATACAGGTAAATGGGTAAAGAAAGAACGGTGATGCAGGTGGGTATGATTCGGACTGCAAAATTAGTATATGATTATATTAAACGGGACGAAGAGGGAAACGTCGAAGAAGTGGACCGGGCAGTTGACCACGTGGATCTGGATGTGGAAAAAGGGGATTTTGTAGCGATTCTGGGCCATAACGGTTCCGGAAAATCCACGCTGGCCAAGCATATCAACGCGATCCTGGTGCCCTCAGAAGGCACTGTCTGGATCGGGGATATGGATACCAGGGACGAACGGCATCTGTGGGATATCCGTCAGTCAGCCGGTATGGTGTTCCAGAATCCGGATAATCAGATCATTGGAACCATTGTGGAGGAGGATGTGGGATTCGGCCCGGAGAATATGGGCGTACCCACAAAGGAAATCTGGGAACGGGTAGACGAAAGTCTGAAGGCAGTAGGTATGACTGCCTACCGTCATCACTCGCCCAATAAACTGTCCGGCGGCCAGAAACAGCGGGTGGCCATCGCCGGAGTAGTGGCCATGCATCCCCAGTGTATTATTCTGGATGAGCCGACAGCCATGCTGGACCCCAATGGACGCAAAGAAGTGATCCGAACCATCCGTGCGTTAAATCAGGTGGAGGATGTGACGGTACTTCTGATTACCCACTATATGGAAGAAGTGGTATACGCCGATAAAGTGGTGGTGATGGACGAGGGAAAGATCGTCATGCGAGGAACACCCAGGGAAATATTCAGCAGGGTGGACGAATTGAAACAGTACCGGCTGGATGTGCCGCAGGTGACTTTGCTGGCACATGAGCTGAAAAAAGAAGGGATTCCGCTGCCAGATGGAATTCTCTCAATCGATGAGTTGGTGAATGCATTATGTCAGAATTAAAAGTGATACCGGTCTTAAAAGCAGAACATGTCAATTATATATATGCAGCGGAGACCGCCTACGAGATCCAGGCGCTCAAAGATATCAGCCTGGAGATCCCCAAAGGGCAGTTTGTCGGCCTGATCGGTCATACCGGTTCGGGAAAATCCACGCTGATCCAGCATCTGAACGGATTGATCCGGGCTACCAGCGGCCATATCTATTTCCAGGGGCAGGACATCTACGGGGCACACTATAATATGAAGGATCTGCGCAGCCGGGTCGGGCTGGTATTTCAGTATCCGGAACACCAGCTGTTCGAGATCGACGTGCTGAGCGATGTCTGCTATGGGCCAAAAAACCAGGGTTTCACCCGTGAGGAGGCCGAGGAACGCGCGAAGGAAGCGCTGCGGCTGGTAGGGGTATCGGAGGAATTCTACGGGCACTCCCCGTTTGAACTCTCCGGCGGACAGAAGCGCCGGGTGGCGATCGCCGGCGTGCTGGCTATGAAGCCGGAGGTTCTGATCCTGGATGAACCTACCGCCGGGCTGGACCCGAAGGGGCGGGATGATATCCTTGACCAGATCGCGAAGCTGCATCAGGAGAGCGGATTGACCGTCATTTTAGTCTCACACAGTATGGAAGACATTGCCAAATATGTGGACAGGATCATAGTGATGAATCAGGGAGCGGTCATGTTTGACGCGGTACCAAAAGAAGTATTCCGGCATTACAAAGAACTGGAGCAAGTCGGTCTGGCAGCGCCTCAGGTCACCTACATCATGCACCGGCTGCAGGAGCGGGGATTGGATGTGGATACCGATGCCACCACAGTGGAGGAGGCGAGGGAACAGATCGTAAAGGCATGGAAGAAAAAGCACGACAGCGCAGGGAATAGGTGTGAGAATGTATGATTAGGGATATAACGATAGGACAATATTATCCGGTGGATTCCCCGATTCACCGGCTGGACCCCAGGACAAAGCTGATCGGTACGCTGACCTTTATCATTTCTTTGTTCCTGTTTAAAAGTATCGCCGGATACCTGGTGGCCACGGCATTTCTTGTCACGGTCATCAGGCTATCCAAGGTCCCGTTTAAATTTATGGTACGGGGATTAAAGGCTATCCTGCTGATCCTGATCATTGCCATGCTGTTCAATGTGCTGCTGATCCGGGACGGCAACGTCCTTTTTGATAAATGGTTTATCCGAATCACGGACCAGGGACTGTACACCGCCGCTTTTATGGCGGTGCGGCTTGCGTATCTGGTCATCGGGTCCTCGGTCATGACATTGACCACAACGCCCAACGACCTGACGGACGGATTAGAGAGCGTACTGGGCCCTTTGAAAAAAATCCATATACCCGTGCATGAAATCGCCATGATGATGTCCATCGCCCTTCGGTTTATTCCAATTCTTCTGGAAGAAACCGATAAAATTATGAAAGCGCAGATTGCCCGGGGAGCGGATTTTGAAAATGGGAATCTGATTCAAAAAGCAAAGAACATGGTGCCGCTTCTCGTTCCGCTGTTTATCTCCGCGTTCCGCCGGGCGGACGATCTGGCGATGGCCATGGAAGCCAGATGCTATCACGGCGGAGAAGGCAGAACGAAAATGAAACCGCTGCATTATGGTAAAAATGATGCGGCCGCATTTGTGTTCTTGTTGATATACCTGGCAGCGATCCTGGTGGCCAAGCAATTCTGGATCATTTTGTAGATATCCATTATATAACTGTATATACGGGACAGGATAGTTCACTAAAACAGCATGGCTATCCAATTCTAATGGAAAACCGAAGCGAGGAATACCCATTTTTCAGGTGAGTATATATGAAAAGAATTAAACTAATCGTCGCTTATGACGGGACGAACTATAGTGGATTTCAAATCCAGAACAACGCGCCCACGATAGAGGGGGAGCTTAAAAGGTTCCTGACAACACTTCTGCAGGAAGAAGTAGAACTAATTGGCGCCAGCCGCACCGATTCAGGGGTCCATGCGCTGGGAAATGTAGCGGTCTTTGACACTGCCACCAGGATACCGGCGGAAAAGATCTCCTATGCCTTAAACGTCCGTCTCCCGGAGGATATAAGGATACAGGACTCCTGTGAGGTACCGCCTGACTGGCATCCCCGATATCAGAGCTCGATAAAAACATACGAATACCGGATCTACAACCGGCCGTTTCCCAACCCGGTCGTCAGGCTCTACAGCCATCATGTCTATTGGCCTCTGGATACGGCCAAAATGGCGGAGGCGGCAAAGTACCTGACAGGAGAACATGATTTCGCCAGCTTCTGCAGTGCCGGCGCCCAGGTCCAGACCACGGTGCGCACGATCTTTGAGGCTGGGGTACAGGCAGAAGAAACAGGAATGATTACGATTCGCCTGAAAGGAAACGGATTTCTCTATAATATGGTCCGCATTATTGCAGGAACGCTCATGGAAGCCGGTAGAGGAAGTCTGTCGCCGGAGCAGATCCGGGATATATTGGCGTCCTGTGACAGATCTAAGGCAGGGCCCACCGCCCCGGCCAAAGGACTGACCCTTATGGGCATCCAATATATGTAAAACGCGGGGAGGGGTTTTATGAATCTGAAAAAAATATTCGGTGCCGTGGATATGACGGAGGGTATCCCATGGCATAAAATCTTATTTTTCACGGTTCCCATGCTGATCGGAAATATAGCCCAGCAGCTATATAACACGGTAGACAGTGTGGTCGTCGGTAATTATGTAGGGGATAACGCCCTGGCTGCCGTAGGCAGTGCAGGGCCCATTTTAAACCTGTTAATCGTGCTTTTTATCGGAATCAGCGTGGGAGCCGGAATTATGGTATCCCAATATTTCGGTGCGAAAAAGAGAGAAGAACTATCCAGTACCATCGGAAACTGTCTCGTGCTGACTGCCCTGGCGTCCGTCTTTGTTATGATCGTTGCCACGCTGGCCGCCAGGCCCTTGCTGCAGCTGTTAAATACTCCCGACAGTATCATTGACTGGTGTACCTCCTATTTAAGAATCCTCTTTCTGGGAGTTGCCGGACTGGCCTTTTACAATATATTAAGCGGTATCCTCCGGGGGCTCGGAGATTCTGTCTCTGCCCTTTTGTACCTGGTCATATCCTGTATCCTGAATATTATCCTGGATCTGGTATTCGTGATCTATTTCCATATGGGGGTTTCCGGAGTAGCGCTGGCTACCATCATCGCCCAGGCGGTATCCGCTGTCCTGTGTTACATTAAGCTGTCCCGCATGACCGAGGTCTTCGACCTGAAAGCAAGGTATATGAAGCTTCACAAAAAGCATTCCACGGCCATCATCAGACTGGGGCTGCCTTCCGGAATCACCCAGGCGATCATGTCCATGGCTATGATCGTAGTCCAGTCCCTGACCAACAGCTACGGGGAAATGTTCATCGCAGCCAACGTTATGGTCATGCGGGTGGACGGATTCGCAATGCTGCCCAATTTTTCCTTCGGAACAGCCATGACTACCTACACAGGACAAAACGTCGGTGCTCAGCGCTATGACAATGTACATACCGGAGCAAAGCAGGGCACCGTAATGGCCGTCCTTACCTCCGCAGCCATAACCCTCCTGATTCTCCTGTTCGGCCGCCATCTGATGGGGATCTTCACCAACACCCCTGATCTGGTGACCTTAAGTATGCGCATGATGCAGATCCTTGCAGTGGGTTACATCGCCATGGCAGTCACGCAGAGCCTGTCCGGTGTCATGAGAGGGGCCGGCGATACCATGACGCCCATGTGGATCTCCATCGTCACCACCATCATAATCCGGGTTCCTATCGCCTACGGAATTGCTTTTCTCACCAGGAGTCCTGAGTTCCCTGGCGGCAGGCAGGAATGTGTATACATTTCCCTGCTGATCTCCTGGCTGCTGGGCGCTGTCATCACCTGGTTTTTCTACTGCCGGGGGAAATGGCGGGAGAAAGCGATCTGAGCCATTTGCATTTGCAGCATTTTTATAATTATTTAGAAGTTTTAGAAGTATTTAGAAGTAAATTAAAAAAATCGGAAAATTTACTTGACACACACGGATCAGTATAATATAATATCTCAATGTGACGAAGTGCGTAAATGTCTGAATCCAAGCCCCGGTAACAGGCATTTTCCATATGAAGGAAACTGAGATTTAAGGAGGAAAACCAATGAAGAGTTACATGGCTAGTCCGGCAACAGTGGAAAGAAAATGGTATGTAGTTGACGCTACTGGACATACATTAGGCCGTTTGGCATCAGAAGTAGCAAAAGTTTTAAGAGGTAAGAACAAACCGATCTTCACTCCTCACGTGGATACCGGTGATTACGTAATCGTAGTCAATGCCGACAAGATCAAAGTTACCGGCAAGAAAATGGATCAGAAAATTTATTACCATCATTCCGATTATGTGGGCGGTATGAGAGAAACCACCTTAAAAGAGATGATGGACAAAAAACCGGAAAAAGTTCTGGAATTAGCTGTAAAAGGCATGCTTCCGAAAGGACCTTTGGGAAGACAAATGTATAAGAAACTTCATGTATACGCAGGCGCAGAGCACGGACATGAGGCTCAGAAGCCCGAAGTATTAACATTTTAAGAAAGGTACGATAAGGAGGTAAATTACAGTGGCGAAAGCAAGATATTATGGAACCGGAAGAAGAAAAAAATCGATTGCCAGAGTATATTTGGTACCTGGAACCGGTAATATTACAATAAATAAAAGAAGCATCGACGAGTATCTGGGAATGGAAACCTTAAAGGTTATCGTTCGTCAGCCTCTGACCGCGACCGAGACAGCAGACAAGTTTGACGTGCTGGTAAATGTACGCGGAGGCGGCTTCACAGGACAGGCGGGTGCGATCCGTCATGGTATCGCAAGAGCTCTGCTTCAGGCAGATCCGGAATATCGTCCGATCCTGAAAAAGGCCGGATACCTGACCAGAGATCCGAGAATGAAAGAGCGTAAGAAATATGGTCTCAAAGCAGCCCGTAGAGCTCCTCAGTTCTCAAAACGATAGGAAATTGCATATCTTATTGTATGGTAAACCCACAAACATCGTGTTTGTGGGTTTTTTTTAGGTGATAACTGTGGTAAACTTATATTAATAAATGATGCTGGGAGGGATGGCATTGTACCAAATAGGCAATTTTAAAGAAATAAATAGACTTGAAAAAATAGCAATTACAAAACATGCCAAGGAAAGACTGGAAGAACGTGGAATAAAAGTCGATGATGATACTCATTGTATTGATACAGGAGAGATAATCAAACAGTATGAGGATGATAAACCATTGCCAAGCTGTTTATTATTAGGGGAAACGGCTGATAATAAATACATGCATATAGTGCTTAGCAGAGACGAAGACTTTATATATCTGATAACAGCCTATTATCCCGACCCTGCACAATGGGAATCAGATTTAAAGACTAGAAAGGAGCGATAAATATGTTATGTATGGAATGTGGCGCTAAGGCAGAAAAAGGATTCACAACAGATGTGACAGATTTGGGAAACTGTCTGGTGATTGTCAGAAATGTTCCCTGCTATAAATGCACAGAGTGCAATGAGGTGATTTACACGGCAGATGTAGTGAAGCAGTTGGAAAATATTGTGGAGCAGGCAAAGAAAGTAATGCAGGAAATTTCTATTATTGATTATAGTAAAGTGGCATGATTTATATTTAAAGTAATAGTATGCACATATATGAGAGCATATGGGTAACTAACACGTAAGTGACAAATGGCTCAAAAATCCTTTAAAATGGGTGTTCGGAGTTATTCAAGAGATAGGAAATTGCATATTATTTATGTATGGAAAACCCGCAAACATCAAGTTTGTGGGTTTTTTTAAGGTGATAACTGTGGTAAACTTATATTATCAAGTAAATATAGTCAACTATATATGCGATAGAATGAAATGAGGAGGTAAATATAATGCCAGAGATATCGTTGTTTTATGGAATCAGAGTTACAATGTATTATGATGACCATAATCCTCCACATTTCCATGCGGAATATAATGGAAATAAGGCGATTATCGAAATTGATGCAGCAAGGTGTATAAAAGGTGCATTACCATCACGGCAACTCAAATTGATTTTAGCATGGTGTGTTATACATCAGGATGAACTGATGCAGAATTGGGAATTATCAAAAGATGGAAAACCAATGAACCGAATCAATCCGTTAGTTTAAAAGTGAGGTGAACGTTATGTTTCCGAAGGTTGTGCAGGTAATACCAATGGATAATTATTCGGTATATGTATACTTTGAAGATGGTAAAATCGTATATTATGATATGACTCAGATGATTGAGAAAGAGGTATTTCGTCCATTGAAAGATATCACTGTTTTTAAAGAGGCCTGTACAGTGATGAATGATACATTGGCATGGGATATCGGGGGGAGCCGAGATAATACGAAATGTTTGGATATTGACCCGGACACACTGTATGAATTACCGATGGCGGTGGAAAAGATAGCATAATATATGGTCTGGTGACAGTATGCGCACATATGAGCGTATATGGGTAACTGACACGTAACTGACAAATGGCTTGAAAATGATGTATTTACAGCGTTTGGAGTTCAGCAAGAGATAATCAGATATTATCAGTCAATAAGGCACAAAAACCCCGGAATGAAGGCTTTCCGGGGTTTTCTTATTTCATAGGAAAGTGCTCCTATGAAATAAAACGCTCCGCGGGGATCGCACTGCGGCGGAAAGGAAGATGCCGCTTACGCGGCCCGCCGCAGGCGGAGAGTTTCGCAAGCGAAACTCTTTTTCATGCCCGGATCGCTGACTTGGTTTGCCTGTTTTTGGTTGGATTTAAGCTGTTCGCATACAGCATCACCGAAGCAGTGAAGGTGTCCGTAGTGTAGGTGAAATCGGCCATGCCGCCGTATCTTGCGGCCATTGCCCGGACGCTGGCGATGCCCACGCCCTCGGCTTTGTTCCGGCCCGGCTTGCCGGACAAAAACCGTCCGCCCTCCTGGCAGACCAGCCCGCCGTAGCCGTTCTCCATGCGGATTAAAATTTGGTCCTCCTGTGCCTGTACCTGCAGGCGGATAAACTTTCGGCCTTCGCCCGCGTCCAGCGCGGCGGCGACAGCGTTCTCCCACAGATTGCCCAGGATAACCGCCAGATCACTGCCCGTGACCCCTGGCTCATTAGGCAGCGACGCGCTGATGGAAACCTCCACCCCCGCCTGCCTTGCCAGCGTTTCATAGCGGCGGCAGAGGGTGTCGGCCACAAAGTTTTCGCACAGCGGCGGCTGGATAGCCTTTGCCATACTCCCCTCGTAATCCTCCAGATAGGTAAGGGCCTCCGGCACCTCTCCCTTCTCCAGCAAGCCCCGCAGCACCTTCACATGCTGTCTGCGGTCGTGGCGGATGCGCTTCATTTCCTCGGCGTGGCTCTCCAAATCCTCCACCCGTGCCCGCTGCAAATCAAGCTGGTGAGTGAGCTGGGCACGGGTTTCCGCTTCCTTTGCCGCCTTTGCGCTGTTGGAAACGGCGGAGGCCATCTGTGAATAGGTCATAAAAGCACACACGCAGATGATAATGCGAAAGCCGTTTGCCACGGTGAAATTGTTATTGACGGAATAGAGATTGCTCTGCATGAAATATAAAAACACAAAAAACAGGGGGATGACCCACAACCAAAGATATTGTTTTAAATCAGCAGACAGGAGCTTGTGATAAAGCCTCTGGCAAAAAACAGCCAGCGGCAGTGTAATCAGCAGGCGTGGGATGCAAAAACCGAGGATATCGGCCCAGTGGAACGTCCCCTCCGCCAGGGCTGGAAAGAAAAGCCCGTATGTAAAGTAGGTCACAGCCTGACAGACATGAAGGGTCTGCACCGAGAGAAGCAGGACAAACACCAGGCGGCTCCAATTCTCTTTGCTGGCCCACCGCAAAAGAAGCAGGCCGGCAATGAGCCACAGCGGCAGCGCGGTGATGGTATAGTCCATGGTGAAAGGGAGCCTCCCGTTTACAAAGGCAGCCGCGCCGAGGCTTGCCGCAGCGCCGAAAAGCGTCAGCGCCGCCGCAATGCCGCACAATACAGGCGTCCGCACCCGCAGGCGGTCTTTGAGGACATAGAGGCAGAAGTATATCGTCATCGATATGTCGATGACCCACACAATATATTCCGAAAGAACAGCTTCCATACTCATACCTCCATCCGCCAGCGATTTCAATTTGACCAGACCATTATATCATAAAATTCGCCCGGTTTGCGGCAAAAAAATCCGGCTTAGGCTCTATGGGAACAGCTTCGCCCATGAAACAGAGATCGCCGGGCATCGCCGTGTACCGACCGGAAATGAGAATACGTAAATTATTTGAGTTGTAACTATTTGTCGAATAACTTCTTTATTTTCTATATTCTGTCACACAGCTGTCATACATTATCCTAATAAATTGACATTTGTCATTTTTTATGATAGACTTATTTGGTATAGGTACACAGAATGTTGACCGTGAAAATATTCCCTCCAATAATTAAAGTTGGAGATACAGATGTTCGGACGATCTTATAAAGAGGGGATTCCAACTGCACACTGGCCCTCTGGTAGTAGGAACGCATGAAATATCAATGAATCACTGAAGTCAAAAGAACGTAAAACAGCCTTCAGGGGAAAAGATGAGATGAAATACGATCAATATCAATATGACAGAATATTTGAAATATTTAAGAACAAAATCGAATCCGGACTGATGCCGAAAGGTACTGTACTCCCTTCTTATGCCAATCTTTGCAGGGAGTACAAAGTATCTAACAAAACCATACGCCGCGTGGTGGCAATGCTGTCTGATGCAGGACTCATTGAGACAAAAGAACGGCAGCTTTCTGTGGTTGTTTTTGACCAAGCAGATCCCGGAAGCGATACTACGGACAATCTGAAAGAGCCAAATGTGCCCGTTATGACAGACATTTTAAAAACAGCGGAATGTCTCTACTATCCGTTTATATGTCATGGGATTTCTCTGTGCAGCAGGGACGATTGGGATATTCCCGAAAAAATAGCCCGACAATTGAATCCAAAGTTCCCCAAACTTTTTTGGAAAAATTCTAAACTGATCTGGCGGTTTTTTATTGCCAGATGCGAAAACGAGTTAAGCCTCCATATTGTTGATGCTCTCGGCTTTCTAGGGGTGGAATACAGGGAAAATAACTTTAGTTCACGTGTCACGTATCAGCAGACTCTCATTGATTTTATTGAAAAGAGTAGAATCGCGGCACCTACAAGTGATGCCATCAAAGATTTCCTTGCGTATATTCATTTTATTACGATATCAAGGGAAGATTTCCAATGTTACGTTCCTGCTGATTCCCCCTTTCGCATAGGCGTTCAGGGGCTTAATCAATGGATGAAAACAGCGGAAGAACGCTATTCCAGTGTATACCTGGATATTTTGGGCCTGATCGCTATCGGTTATTATAAGCCTGGAGACAGACTCCCTTCCCATGTCCAGATGCAGAAGCAGTATGGTGTCAGTGTAAACACAACGACGCAAGCGATTCAGTGTTTACAAAAATGGGGCATTGTAGAAGCGGTCCGAGGAAAAGGAATTTTTGTTTCTGCGAATAGAGAGGCGTTTAACGATATTTATGTGGACCCTGAATTAATTGCCAGCCATATCAGAAGATATTTTGAGTGTTTGGAGTTGATTTCCTTAACGGTAGAGGGAGTGGCTTATCATGTTGCATCTCATGTTTCTTATGAGCAAATACAAAAATTAATTCAACGATTAGATGAAGCAAAAAAATATGATCGTTTATATCAACCGGCACCTGTTGTTCTGCTGGAATTTTTAATTGAGCATATTACATATGAAGCCCTGCGATCGATCTATACGATAATGCTCAAAAACTATCGAATTGGCCGAAAAATACCAAAACTAATAAACAGGGCCAACGGATCCGGAAAACTGGAAATACACAGCAAGTGTGTAGAAGCGGCAAATGTATTGATCGGCGGAGACCGAAGCGCATTTTCCAAACAAGTCGCGGAGATGTTCGCATATACACATCAGCTTATTGTTGAAGAGTGTAAAAAACTGGGCTACTGGAAGACCGTTAAGGATATATATGACGGCTCTCAGCTGTGGAAATAGTTTAGTTTACACTATAATCAAATAAAGCCATTGGTACTTGTGGTGCCATTCTATGCTGGGAGCGGATAAGCACAAGGAAAAGAGAAATGAATGAAAAGACCAAAAATGGCGGAACAACAATTCTGCCGCGGCAGCTTACACTGCGGTGGGATTAAAAGGATAAAGTGCAGACACAAGGAAATATCTCACAGAAACAATCAGGTTTTTGCGGGACAGTTATTTAAGCAGGAGTCTATATGAAACATTCTATAAGACAATCAATAAGGTATAGTAAAAAAGTTTTTGCTGTGATGGTATTGCTTGTCACATTGCTTTCAAGTGCCGATTCGGTTTTTGCCGCTGAAGAACAATCTGTCCGGCTTCGAATCCCATTTCCGGAAACGGAAGGCTTTACGATGACAGACGAAAACGGGAAACGCTCCGGCCTGGTCGTGGATTATTTGTATGAAATCGCAAAATACACCGGCTGGTCATACGAATTTATTGATACAGATGCCAATGACATGACAAAGGAGTTTATTGCCGGTGAATATGATCTTATGGGCGGTACCTATTATTCAGAGGCGTTTGAAAAATACTTTGCCTACCCGGATTATAACTGTGGCAGGACTAAGGCGGTATTGTTGGCCCGCCAGGATAATGACGCCATTAAAGGATATGATTTAAGGGATTTGAACGGGAAAACCATAGGCGTTGTTAAGCGGGCAACCGATAATGTGCGCCGGCTGGAAGAGTTCCTCAGTGCCAATGGATTAAGCTATACACTCAAACCCTATACCTCCGAAGAAGTAGCCGCCAATCAAATCAATCTGGATTTGGAAGCCGGAATCATTGACCTTAAACTTGGGAATGCGACGGATGATACAGGTGAGTTCCGAGCGGTAGCGTACTTTGATGCCCAGCCTCATTATCTGGTTACGCAGCCGGACAACAAGGAACTGCTTGACCAGCTGAATTGGGCAATGGAGCGCATTCTGTTGTCTGATCCTCATTTTTCGGAAGAAGTATATAAGCGGTATTTTGATGATACAGGTGTGGAAAACCTGTTGCTGACCAGGGAAGAAAAAGCCTATATTGAACAGAAGGGGACAGTGACAGTGGCGGTTCCCGACTTTTATCATCCTCTTTATTGTATTGGTTACGAGGACGGTGACCATGTTGGCCTGATTCCGGAGCTGTTGGAAAAAATAACCGTGCGATATGGGATTGAGTTTTCCTACATATTGGCAGACTCCTATGCCCATGCGCAACAACTCGTTATCGAAGGCAAAGCCGATATGGCCGGCATTTTCTTCGATGATTCCGCGGATGCCATGCGCAGTGAATTGGTTCAGACCAAGTCCTATGCCGCATTAAATGACTTAATCGTACGCAACCGATCTGTGACCTATCCGGCAGATGGATTAACCTGCGGCCTTTTGGAAGGACGCCAATTGCCTTCCTATGTAAAAGCAAGTGATGTAACGTATTTTACGACCATTGTAGACGTTTTGTCTGCAGTGGATACCGGTAAGGTGGATTTTGCCTGTGGGCTTTCAGCGCGGATTGAACAGTTGATGCAGGACAAGATTTATACAAACGTGGTTCCTGTCACTTTATCGTCAAACCGCATGAACATCAGCTTTGCTATGCCTATGCCCGCTGATCCGGTGCTGCTGTCCATCATTAACAAGGGCATTAACAGCCTGTCCGAGGATGACAGAAACTCTCTTTTGGATCATAATCTGATCTCTATCGGAGACACTAAGGTATCATTGAGAAGTTTTGTCAAGACCAATCCAATTTTAACAATCGTATCTGTAGCAGCTTTTTTGCTGCTCGTCACAATGGTGATTATTGTAATTGCCATAATGCGTGTAAAGAACGCCGAAATGCAAAAAAATATTGTGAAGGCAGAGGCGGATAATAAAGTAAAAAGTGAATTTCTCTCCCGTATGAGCCACGAAATCCGTACACCAATGAACGCCATCGTTGGAACGACCGCGCTCATCGCAATGAAAGATGATGTACCCGAAAGTATAAAAGGAAATTTGGAAAAGCTGAACTCAACTTCGCAATATTTATTGGGGCTAATCAATGATATTTTAGATATGAGCCGAATTGAAAACGGTATGCTGTCAATTGCATATGAAGACTTCTCCTTACGGCAGCTGCTTGATGAACTTTGCAGTATGATGCAGACACAGGTACAGGCCCGGGAATTGGAACTTTGCTGTGAGACTAATTTCAGGCATTCTGATTTGAAGGGGGATGCGATCCGATTAAAGCAGGTTTTGATGAATTTGGTTTCCAACGCCATTAAATTTACACCACCAGGTGGAACGGTACGTCTGAGCGTGGAGGAAATGGAAGCCTCTGAACTGCAGGCTTCCTATGTGTTTAAGGTTACTGATACCGGCATTGGAATCAAAGAAGAGGATTTGGAGCGTATTTTTGAATCTTTTGAACAAGTCGGGGCGAATCAAATGCGCAGTCAGGGAACCGGGCTGGGCTTACCGATCAGTCGGAATATTATACAGCTTATGGGCGGTACACTGAAAGTGAAAAGTAAGATAAATGCGGGAAGCGAATTTTTCTTTTGCATTCCCCTTTCATTAGGAAAATCCATAGAATTCAAAACGCCGCCTGCTCCTTCAGTCCGTTTTGAAAATACAAGGATTTTGCTGGCTGAGGATCATCCGATCAATGCAGAGATTGCCATTGACATATTAGAATTAAAAGGTATACAGGTGGAGCTTGCTGAGGATGGAGCAGAAGCGGTTAAACGCTTTGAGCAAAGTACCCCTGGGTATTATGATCTTATTTTAATGGATATGAGAATGCCCAACATGGGAGGTTTAGAGGCAACAAAGACAATACGGGCTTCTGGCCACCCTGACGCAGAAAAAATCCCTATTGTCGCCCTAACTGCAAACTCATTCCAAGAGGATAAAGATATGGCAAAAGAAGCCGGAATGAATGATTTCCTTTCTAAACCATTGGAAATAGATTTGCTTTATACCGTGCTTCACAAGTGGTTGCCAAAAAAATAGAATACAGGGAATTTTGTGGGGAACACACAGGGTCACAATAAGATATACAGGTAAGGCTAAATATGGCAATGACAAAAGAAAGACTGATAAACAGAGGCTTTTAAGATGGCCGCTGCCTATCAGTCTGCGCACATCGACAATTGAAACCGCCGTGTACTCGCTTCTTTAATAATCACAAATCTCGATTCCCAACATATTGCCGAGGGCGGTCAATTCCGCCTTGACATCCCGGTATATCACGGCAAAGTGGGGTTCGAATCCTGCCTTCACGCTCCGTGTAACCACTTCCTTCACAGGGGAATCCGCCTTGACCACCACGCTTGTTCCGGTAAATTGTTTCGGTTTGGGAAGGGCCGAACCGTTTAACACAAAGAAACGGAAGGACCCGTCCGGCTTCCGGCCGATCCGGAACACGGTGACCGCCCCGCATCCTTTGCAGCCAAAGTCCTGGCAGGGACCGATCTTCCGGTTGGGATGTACGCCTACGCAGGCGCCGGTATTATCGCCGGCCAGAGAGCAGGCCGCCATGCCGCAGTGCCAGTAAGTGAGCGTATTCTCCTGTTCATCCAGGGATACCGGGTCGCCGAAGAATACTGCCTGGCCGGATAGCTTCATTCCTATGTACATGGAGAGAGCGCCGTAGATATCCGCCTCACAGCTGGCAGCGATGTGTTCGTCATTGAGCAGGGATAAGACGGAACAGACCGGCGTGCCGTAACTGGTAAAGAAATCCGGCCAGCAGCGGGAGGCAAGCGCTCCAATCCCCTGAGCGGAAACATATTCTTTATAAGCTTTATAAAGTCTGGCAAACCCCATGCGGTTTTCTGCCGGTGTCTTTTCCAGGCCGCACATCTGCCGGGAGGCTTCTTCCAGATAAGGAAGGCATTCTTCCTCTTCGTAACTTTTCGCCGCGTCAATCAGTTCTCTTGCTTCTATCGATTCCAAAGTCACGCCAAACACCTGAAGCAGTTCCAGATCCAGCGCGCGCCCGAAGCCAAAACCCTGGGGCGTGTGGCCGACAGCGGCCATTTTCAGGGATTTCATGGAATACAGTGCTTCCGCTGCGCGGATACAGACGGATAGTTGGCGTTTAACCTCTTCTTCTTCCGGCGCACCGAAGATATACTCAAAATGAGAGTGCTGCAGTCCGGTCATGGCATTGGCTGCTGAATAGGCGCCGGTCAGGGAATTTAAACGAAGCCGGCCGCCGTCGATCGTTGGTTCCCGCAGTGTCCACAGCAGTATCGGGCAGTCGAAACGCTTCAGAATTTCGCTGGCATAGGCAGAGTTTGCAAAGGTTACATTCTGCAGGATAATGAGATGGGGAGAGAGCCGGTCCGCATATTCACACAGATCCTCTGGGGACAACAGCATTTTGTCCGGATAAACCCCGCTGGTTGTAAAGGAAGAGATGACCTTTACTGATTTTTCGAATTCTTTTTGGGCGCTTTCCAGATGGAAAGTCGGAACACCAATCGGTATGTACGCTACCTGGAAATCTGTCATAGAAATACCTTCCTCGTCTATTTTATTTTTTTAAAGACTTTAAAATAATTGAAACAGTGAGAAATAATAGTGGCTTTACTACAGTATAACATTTAACGGAGATGTTTTCAATAATTAATTAAAACTCTTAATAAAATACTATTGACACTCCCTATAATCTCCAATATAATGTGAATATACAGAGAGAAATAGTGGAGAATGGAAAAGTTAAAACTGTTAATCAGATGATTTGCCCGGATGGCGGGAGGAAAGGTGGCACTATGGTTGACAAATTCACATTTCACATGCCTACAACGGTGTGCTTTGAAAATGGGATTGCGAAAAAGGTGAAAGATTACATAGCGGGAGAAAATGTCTGCATTATTTCAGACCCTTTTCTGTTTGAAAATGGAACGGCACAGGCGGTCGGCGAGGCTATGGAAGGCAAGAAGGTGGTATATTTCAGCGGAATTGAACCGAATCCTTCCTGCGAGAGTGTGGATGAAGCGGCGGAATGTATAAGGGAAGCGAAAGCGGACTGCGTGATCGGGCTCGGCGGGGGAAGTTCCCTGGATGTATCTAAGATGGCGGCCTGTCTGGGGGATAATGAAGGCAGTATCTATGATTATTACGCAGAAGGGAATAGAACGCTCAAAAAAAGAAAGACACAGCTGATCTGTATCCCCACCACTGCCGGTACAGGAAGTGAAGTGACCAACGTAGGCGTATATACGAACAAAAAGGCGGGAATTAAAATGCCCATGGTCAACCAGGAATTCTGGCCCGATTATGCACTGATCGACGGGGAACTGACTGTCAGCCTGCCGCCGTGTGTCACGGCATCTACCGGGATGGACGCGTTCTGCCATGCCATTGAGGCGTATTGGAACAAGGAATCCCTGCCGGTTTGTGACATGCTTTCCATGGGAGCGTTGAAAAGTATACAGGAACATATAAAAACCGCATATGACCATCCGGAGGATCTGAATGCCCGCGGGGCCATGATCACGGCCAGTCTGATCGCCGGTATTTCCTTCAGCCAGACCAGGACGACCGGTATTCACGCGTTGAGCTTCCCGCTTACGACAGAGTTCGGCGCGAACCACGGCACGGCATGCTCGATCACCCTTCCGGCGTTCATACGAAAAAGCACGGAACAGGCCAAAGAGAAAATGCAGCAGCTCTGCGCTTACCTCGGCTATCCGGATGTGGAAGCGCTGGCGGACGGGGTGGAAGAACTGATGAAGAGTATGGGAATGCCGGTAAGGCTGTCCCAGATCGGTGTCAGGGAGGAGGATCTGGAACATATTGCCCAGGTGGGTCTATCCGCGGCGATCATTCAGCTGACACCGGCTGTCATGAATGAACAGACGGTATATGAATTACTCAGATCCATTCTTTAAATATTTTTTTTGGAGAATTATTTAAAAGGTTTAATAAAATAGATAGAAGGATAGAACTTGGAAGGAAACGGAAACACACAAAATTTCAGGAGGAGTGGAAATGCCAGAGAACAGAATAGAAATGCTCAAAAACCGTGCGGATGAGATCCGAAAGCTTACAATCCGGTCCATCGGAAGCCTGGGGACCGGCCATATTGGAGGGGCTCTTTCCCTGTGCGAGGTACTGGCAGCGCTGTATTTTGACGTGATGAATATTGATCCGAAGGATTCCAAAAAACCGGACAGAGACCGCTTTGTATTATCGAAAGGCCATGGAGGGCCCGCCCTCTATGCCGCTCTGGCTCTCAGAGGATTTCTTGCGGAGGAGGAACTGGACACCTTAAACCGCCCGAATACCCATCTGCCCAGTCACTGCGATATGCGCCTTACCAACGGAATCGATATGTCCACCGGCTCCCTGGGTCAGGGCTTTTCCGCGTCGGTGGGGATGGCGCTGGCTGCGCAGCTGGATCAAAAGGATCTGTATGTGTATTCCATCATCGGTGACGGGGAAAGCCAGGAAGGGCAGGTCTGGGAAGCAGCGATGCTGGCCGGCAGCCGGAAGCTGGACCATCTCATAGCGTTTACGGATTACAACAAAATGCAGATAGATGGTTATATCGAAGAAGTCAACGGGCTGGAACCCCTGGACAAAAAATGGGAAGCCTTTGGTTTCCATGTACAAAATATCAATGGGCACGAGATCAAAGAGATTCTGTATGCAATCGACAACGCTAAGAAAATAAAGGGAAAACCTTCGATGATCCTTTTGAACACGATAAAGGGAAAAGGCGCTTATTTCTGCGAGAACCAGGTGGCTTCCCACAATATGAATATTACAGAAGACATGTGGAAAAAGGCTGTAGCATTACTGGAGAGGGAGGGATGAAGCAATGACAGGAAGGAAGGAAGCAGCAGAAAAAAGGGAAGCCGCAGCAGGGAAAAAGGAAGAACGGTGGCTAAGAGAGACCTATGTGGATCTGCTGATCGGGGCAGGTGAGCAAAACCCGGATATCGTCATTCTGGAAGCCGATCTTATGAAGGCAGCGGGTACCATACGTTTTAAAGAACGGTTCCCGGAACGCGCGATCAATGTGGGAATCGCCGAGGCCAATATGATGTCGGTAGCGGCAGGAATGTCCGCTATGGGGAAAATTCCCTTTACCCATACCTTTACGCCGTTTACCACCAGAAGAGCCTGCGACCAGGTGACGTTATCCATTGCCTACGCAGGGCTGAATGTGAAAATGATGGGAAGTGATCCTGGCGTCACGGCCGAACTGAACGGCGGTACCCATATGAGTATGGAAGATATGGCAGTCATGAGAAACATTCCGGGGATGGTGATCTACGAGCCGGTAGACAGCGTGCAGCTTCGGAAGATATTCCCTCAGATCGTCTCCCACTATGGGCCGGTCTATATCCGTCTGCTCCGCAGAAACGCCGTATCCATCTTTGAGGAGGACCAGGAGTTCACCCTGGGGAAAGGCACCGTGATCAAGGAAGGAACCGATGTCACCATACTGGCGACAGGGATCATGGTGGCGGAAGCGGTGGAAGCGGAAAAGGAGCTGAAGAGGGAGGGGATCGATGCGGAAGTCATTAATATACATACGCTGAAGCCTCTGGATGAAGAATTAGTGCTACAAAGCGCCAAAAAGACAAAAGCTGTCGTGACCGCGGAAAACCATAGTGTGATCGGAGCGCTGGGAGGGGCAGTCAGCGAATTCCTGTCGGGAACCTGTCCGGTTCCGGTGATCCGGGTCGGCGTGCAGGATCACTTCGGGGAAGTCGGGTTCACCGGATTCCTGCAGGAAAAGTACGGATTGACAAAAAAAGAAATTACTGCCGCTGCAAAACAGGCAATCCAAATCAGGAGGGAGCAGGCATGAAAAAGATAGTGATCGGATCAGACAAATCAGGATTTACTTTAAAAGAGGCGGTCAAAGCGCATCTGGCCGAAGCGGGATACGAAGTGGAAGACTGCGGGACAAAAAATATGGAGGAGCCCATGCCCTATTTTCAGGTGGCGCCCATCCTGGCAAAAAAGATACAGGACCAGGAATATGAGAAAGGCATCCTTATCTGCGGTACGGGGATGGGAATGGCGGTCGTGGCCAACAAATTCAGGGGTGTATATGCCGCCGTCTGTGAAAGCACCTACGCAGCCAGAATGTGCCGTGCGGTAAATGATGCCAACGTGCTGACCATGGGAGGATGGGTGACGGCTGAGGTATTGGGCTGTGAGATGGCAGACGTATTCTTAAACACCGGGTTTACCCAGGGGCTGGAGGAGTGGCGGCAGAAATTCCTTCAGAATGCAAGAGAGGAAGTTTTCTCGCTGGAAGAACAGATCTATGCTGCAGAAGCGAAGTGAACGGGATTATTAAGATATTGAGAGCCGATGGAAAGGAGCAGCTATGAAATATTTTTTAGACAGTGCCAGATTAGAGGAAATCGAATACGCCTATGAGAACTATTGTATCGACGGGGTGACCACGAACCCGAAGCATATCAAAATGAGCGGGAAACCTTTTATGCAGGTGGTGCGGGATATTGCGTCCTGGATCGAAAAAAAGGGTCTCCAGGGCATAGACAGGTTCCCGGTATCCTTTGAGATCAATCCCCATCTGGATACATGGGAAGAGATGGTAAAGGCGGCCAAAGAAGTAGCCTCCCATTCGCCCAACTACGCGATTAAAATTCCCTGCTGTGAACAGGGGCTGATCGCTGCGAAGAAGCTGGAGGAAGCCGGTATCCGCACGAATGTAACGCTGGTATTCAGCACGTCTCAGGCTATACCGGCGGGCAAGCTGAATGCAAAGTTCGTCTCCCCTTTTGTGGGCTGGAAAGAAAACAGCGGTGACAGTGCGGATTACATACAGAATATTATTCAAGTTTACAAAAAATACAATTTCAGGACCGAGATCATCGTCGCAGCAGTCCGCAACGGCAGACAGATCGGAGATTTCGCCGCCATGGGAGCGGATATCGTAACCTGCGGCCTCGACGTCTATCAGGCGAGCTTCGAGCATCCCTTTACCACCTATGGGCTGGAAATCTTCCGGGATGCCTGGGACAACACCGTCCAGGAATAACAATAGGGGAGGGGACTGGCATCTTTCGGCAGTAAAGCGGAACCTTCAAGCAACTGCGCGGAGAAAGGGGCCTGTCCCCGGATGCCGGCCTATCCGAGGAAAAAGAAGCCTGCTCCCTGGATGTGGGACGATTCGAGTCAACATCCGGGGACAGGCCCCTTTCTCCGTGCAGTTACTTGAAAGCCTGGCTTTACTGCCGAAAGGTGCCAGTCCCCTCCATAAGTAAGAAAAATATTATGCGGCTGTACGGCCTGTCTCCGGGGAAAGCTCCGCAAGCGGAATTTAAGTGGTACAGCCATGCAGAAACGAGGTAAAAGATGAGCGAATACTTAGGAAAGTTACATGAAACGGCCATACGTTTCCCGAATACGGACATCTGGATGGATTCGTGCGGGGAAGAAGAACTGAATTACGGACTGGAACGGGGGATCGTGGGAGCGACCAGCAATCCGATCATTGTCGGCAGCGTGATCAAAAATGAGCTTGCCACGTGGGAACCCAGGATCCGCGCGTTAATCGCTGAGAATCAGGAAGCGGACGAGGACGAGATCGCCTGGAAGCTGATCGATGAAATCGGAGCCCTGAGAAGCCAAAAGCTTCTTCCTGTATTCCATAAATTCCACGGAAAAAAAGGCCGTCTGTCCATCCAGACCAACGCCAAATACTACCGGAACACAGGGAAAATGATAAATCAGGCATTACACCTGAATTCCCTGGGTGAGAACATGCAGATCAAGATGCCGGCCTGCGAAGCGGGGATAGCGGCAATGGAAGAAGTCACATACCAGGGTGTCAGTATCAATGCGACGGTTTCCTTCACCGTAGCCCAAGCAGTCTGCGTGGCCGAAGCCGTGGAGCGGGGGCTGGAACGCAGAAAAGCAGAAGGCCTTCCGGTTGAGCACATGGCGCCGATCTGCACCATCATGATCGGAAGAACGGACGACTGGATGAAAGAATACATAAAAAAGACGGGAATGGTCATCGAACCGGAAGCGCTGGAATGGGCCGGTGTCGCCGTCATGAAAAAAGCATACCGAATCTTCAGGGAACAAGGATACACCACCCGGCTTCTGACCGCGGCAAACCGCAACCAATACCACTGGTCCGAATTTATCGGAGGGGATCTGGCCCAGACTATCAACTATTCCTGGCACAAACGTTTAAACGCCTGCCAGGTAGAAGTAAAAGACCGGATCCAAGAACCAATAAAAGAGGAATACTTAAGGGAATTAAACCGTATGGAGGAGTTCCGCAAAGCATACGACGAATATGGGATGCGCCCCTGTGACTTCGAGACCTACGGAGCGTTCCAGGCTACCCTTGACACCTTCATTGCCGGATACGATGATCTGTGCAGGCTGATCCGGGGCTATATGATATACCCGCTGCCAGCCCCCGGCCCGGTTCTGTCCCAGACCGCAGCGGCCGTTCAGACAGAAGCGCAGCTTAAACAGCGCGGACAGCTATGATAAAACCAAAACAAACCCTGCCGTTACTGCTGCTGGCTCTCATATGGGGAAGCTACTATGTGGCCAGCCAGAAAGCGGTACAGGGCCTGAGTGTATTTTCCGTCGGCATCGTCATCCGTTTTATCACCCTGATCCTATTAACCATCCTGATGTGGAAAAAGGGAGAACTCAAACTACTATTGCACACAAAGGGTGTGATCCTCCGGCTCATCCTGATCGGCTGTCTCGGCTTCCTGCTGGACCTAACCGCCTTCATAGGCTTGTCCCTGTCGGCAGCCGGGATCGGTACCGCCCTGTTAAAATGCGATATCATCTTCGTAAACCTGATATCCGTCATCATCTACAAAGAGCGCTTCACAAAATTCGACTGGGCCTACACCTTCGTCATGCTCTTTGGCGTATTCCTGGTTATGGGCGTAGACTTCGGCAGTTTAAGCCTGGGAGGCCGCGGTGACATCTTCTTTATCCTGAGCGCCCTGTTCGTATCCATCAACGCGTTCGTCATAAAGAGCGTCCAGCTGGACAAAAAGAATCCCATAGCCGACAACGTGGTAGCCTACTACAACAACATTGTCACCATGATCCTGTTCACCATCTCCACCATCCTGATGGGACGTCTCGGAGAACTCAAAGTCCTGATCCAGGACAAATCCACATTAACCGCGGCGCTCCTGGCCGGCCTTGGACAGACCCTGGTATACATCGTCTACTATTACAACCTGCGTCGGTTTCCAGTCTGGATCGTAAAAGTATTCCTTCTCCTGATGCCGATCGTCTCCACTCTGATCTGCTTTGTGCTCTTCAAAGAAAAGCTGGCTCCCATGCAGCTCCTGGGAATCACGGTCGTACTGGCGGGGGCCTTCGGAATCCTGATGGAACAGAAGAAGAAAGTGATTTGTGCGCGGGAATGAGGGGGGGGGGGGGATAGCGGGCCGGGGCAAGGGCGTTCGTAAGGCAGGGGGAGGAACGGGCGCCGAATCGCTTTGCCTTTGTCTTAGAACGGGCTGCTCCGAAGAGATCGAAACCCCGCAGGGCCCGGGACGGTTCTTCCACGGGGGTGGGTATGGACGTTGCTTATGGCTGGGGACAGTGGACGGTATCCGGGGGGGATCCCGGCGGCCGGGTTCTTTTGTGTCTCCTTGGGAGCGCTTAGGGCTTGCGCTGGCATCCGCTAAGTGAAATCGAAAAGCCGGGTTCAGGAATCGAGCCTATTCACCAGGAACACATGATGTGTTCCCGGTTCAGAGGCTCTTGCCCGTCGGACGTGAAGTCCGCCGTGCATCCTGAACCCGGCTTTCCGATTTCACTAAGCGGATGCTCAGCCGCCCTATGCGCTCCCAAGGAGACACAAAAGAACCCGGCCGCCGGGATCCCCCCCGGATACCGTCCACTGTCCCCAGCCATAAACAGCGTCCATACCCACCCCCGCGGAAGAACCGTCCCGGGCCCTGCGGGGTTTCGACCTCTTCTGCGTAGCCCGTTCTAAGACAAAGGCAAAGCGATTCGGCACCCGTTCCTTCCCCCCCTGCCTTACGAACGCCCTCGCCCCGGCCCGCTCCAGCCCCGGTGAAGCCCCACTTTCATGTGCAGGAGTTCAGTCAACGAAAGCCCTGTAAGAGTATATAAAACTAAAAAAGAGAGAGCGATCAATAAACGATTGGCTGTAATCTTTAAGTTACCTGCAACACTTTTAAGCGGCCACAGGCGGACGAAATTATGAACCCGTACTTAACATCCTACGAAGCACACACAACATATAAGAAATAACAAATATACGAAATAACATATATACGAAATAGAAATAAACTAAATAGCAAATAAACTAAAAGAAATAAACTAAATAGCCAATAAACTATATAACAAATAAACTAAATTCAACTATACAAAATAACAAATATACCAGATATACGAAAAACAAATAATGCTATAGAAACGAAATACATAGGCAGTTCAACAGACATATACCAGTTAAAAACGGAAATGAAACCAGAGGAAGATAATCCAAATTCCGAGATTCCGACAGTCTGAATATGTATCAGATATATCCGATCACCTCAAACCGGCCCGGAGTAAGAAATATTCAAGAGCTAAACGAACAGCAGTATTTTGCACATGGAACTGAGCATATATTAAAGTAGGTGAGGGAAGGCGCGGGGGGCGGCTCCGGGGGCGGGGCATCTGTATCGGGCGCCAAATCGCTTGAGGTCAGGCCTTAGAACGGGTTACGCAGATGGCGGGAGAACCTCGCAGGGCCTGGAACACTGTCCGAGCCGTTATTTTGGCGAGTTTGTTCCAGGCCCTGCCAATAAGAGGTTCTCCCGCCATCGGAGTTACCCGTTCTTAGGTCTGGCCGATGCGATTTGGCGCCCGATACAGATGCCCCGCCCCCGGAGCCGCCCCCCGCGCCTTCCCTCGCCGGCCCCCCATCAAAGCAAATGTCCGCCCGACTCAAAAAAGCGGTTAATGATCGTATAAGCCGGCCCGATCGTCTCCAGCTCCAGATTAAAGTGGCTGAACGAGACCCGCTCGCTTACGGAGAAGAACTTCAGATTCTGATTCAGTACTTCGCGGAATCTGGCGCTCTCGAAGAGCTCACCGTATAAAATGACGGAAGAGGGATCCAGAATGCAGATCGAATTCTTGATGGCCAAAGACAGATAATAGATCACCTTCTCCATGGCTTTTACTATGGGAGGATCATTTTGTTCGTAGGCTTCCACAAGCGCTTCCACCGTGAATTTCTCAGGATTCCCATCCAGAAGTTCATAGAGGATCGGTGTGTTTTCTTTGGAAAAGACGTCGGAAATGGAGCGCTCTATGGAAGAATAGCTGGCTATGGTTTCCAGACAGCCGTGGTTCCCGCAGATGCAGGCAAGACCATCCGGTTCCACGATCAGATGGCCCAGTTCGATGGCCTTATAGTCGAAATCATGGGTGGTGTGCCGGTAATTCAGTCTGGCTGCGCCGACACCGGGGCCGTATTTTACAAATAGCATATTATCCAGATATTCCCGCCGGGACAAAAATGCCTCGCCGTGGGCCAGCGCGCATATATTGTTGGTCAGGACGATCGGTATATGCAGGGCGGCTTCCAGATAGCCGCTTACCTGTACATTTTCTTCCCAGATGCCATAGGATTTCACACTGATCCCCTGGCGGGACTTTACAATACCGTTCACGCAGACACCCATCCCAAGGAGGGTGCGTCCGCTTAAGATTTTACTATTTTCTAATAAGCTGGTGACGCTTTGGCAGAGCTTCTCGAGTATTTTGGAAGAGTCATAATAACAGTCTGCCGTTAACACGGTATCCTCAAACAGGATCGTGTTCTTCAGATCCATACACATAATGCGGAATTTGTGTTTGCTGATATAAACGCCGATTGCCGCGAATCTTTTGCCGCGTATTTCTAACAGGATTTCTTTGCGTCCTTTACGTCCGACATTGGAGGACTCATAGCTGCTTTCTTCCAAAAGCCCTTCCTCGATCAGGTCGTTGGTGATTAGTGTGATGGCTGCCGGAGTAAGTCCCAATGCGGTGGCGATCTCCTTTCTGGAAATACTGCCATTTTGATAAATCAGCCGGAGAATCGAACCTCGGTTCCTTTTCTTGACATCCAGCATATTAATTCCATTTGTTTCCGCCATAGTACATACCCTCTTCATAAAAATGTTATTTTATACGGGAGCTTCGCAATCGAAACTCTCTTGTCAGAACCTGATCTGCAGATTCTCCCCATGGATACCGACATAAGCGCCTTTGGAGGCGGGGACACTGTCTTGATGGGCAATCAGCCATTTGTTTTTCATCCAGATCAGCTGATCCTCCGCAGTGGCTGCTTCCGGCAGCGAAGAGAGCGGTTCGTTGGTGCCTGCTGTCAGGACAATTATACTTTTAAATCCTTCCGGGCTTACCCTGCAGGGGGCAAAGTGAAGCGTGGTGGCATAGAGCTCCACCGCTGTCCCGCGTGGTACATAAAAAGCGGTGACCTGATCGGAGGAAAGCTGATTGTCATGGATCCTACGCACATCGCTTAACAGCAGGACGAGATCTGTGACTGCGATATCCAGCTCGGAGCATTTGTGGTACTCCATGGCGTTTAACCGGTCGGTATTGCCGTTGCAGTAACCCACCTGGCATGGTATTCCCGCATAAAAATGCGAGGTCATCAGTGACGCGAAATCCGTGTGCATCAGATCCGGATCGGATGCAATATACTTGTTCCCGCATTCCGGAATCTCCTTATGTTCCATGACCCCGAGGACTTCGTCCAACGGATAACCGGTGATAATACGGCCGTATTGTGCAAAGGCGGCGTCCGTAACCGGCCAGAAGGAAAGGTCCGGATTTTTTTCTTTTAGGCGCTCAAAGCTCATAGTCTCTTATCCTCTCTTTAATTAAAAATTTTAAGTGAAACAGGAAAAATGGATCTGTAATAGTTAAAATATTAAATGTATCATATCAAATTCGGGCTGTATTTGCAATTGAAAATGAGAAAATATCATTGGTTTATAAAATTGATTAAAATATTTAATGAAAAATGAAAATGTCTATTTACATTTGTCTATAAATACTATATAATCATGTTTGTAAGGAAAAACGTATAACGAATTGTACAGCGCTATCATAGAAAATAGGGATGAATTGTTCAATGTTATACGGCTTTCCTAAAATTTTACCTATTAAATTAAAACATTTAATTAAAAAGGAAAATCAAGTAAAGGAAAGTGGGAAAGGAAGGTATTGCTTTATGAAAAAAAGATTTCTGGCATTGGCGTTGACGGTAGTATTGGGGATTACCTCGCTGACAGGATGCGGGGCAAAAGAAGAACCGGCGGACAGTGGTGCGAAGAGTGAAGCCGGATCAGAGACGAAAGAAACTCCGGCAAAGACAGAAGGAACCGGCTCCGGGGAAATGGTTACTTTGAACTTTCCGAATATCTGGGTGGGTACGGACAGCAAGGCGGAAGTTTTCGGCAAAATGATTGCCGGCTTTAATGAGCAGTATAAAGGGCAGTACGAGGTAAAGGTGGAGGAACAGACCGATTATGACGCTTACCGCGATAAGATCCGTACTCTGATATCCACCGGGGCCGCACCGGACATTTTTACCGTTGACAGTATGGCAGACCTGACTCTGTTTGCAGAATCCGGCAAAATAATGGATACCACTTCCTATGTGGAAGAGAAACTGGCCGACCGGTTTGTGGAGAGTGCCATTGACAATGCGAAAATAGACGGCGTATGTTACGGCGTACCTTATGAGATGGCTGTGGTTCCATTTATGTATAACCAGAAGCTGCTGGATGCAGCAGGCATAACGGAACTGCCCGCATCCTTTGAAGAGTTCTTCGAAGATTGTGAAAAATTAAAAGCAAACGGTGTATTCCCCACCACGCAGATGACCAACGATAACGCATGGACTTCCATGCTCTGGTATTCTTACGCGCTTGCAGCCTGCGGCGGAGCAGATGTCTATGAAAAAGGGCTGGATGATGAAGCGTTCGTCAAAGCAGCGGAAATTCTCAAAAAAATGTTTGACTACACCTCCTCCGACGCTGTGGGAGCAGACGCAAGCGTAGTAAACGGTCATTTCTTCAATGAGAGAGCTGCTATCTATACAAACGGAAGCTGGATTCTCGGACGAATCAAGACAGAAGGCGCAGAAGGTCTGTATGACAACCTGTCGATCAGCCCCGGATTATCTATAGACGGGAAAAACGGCGGAGCATATGTGAACTCGGTGCTGGCTTACATCGTATTAGGAAAACAGGATGATCCCAACAAGCAGGCGGCTGCCGAAGCATTCTTAGAGTACATAACCGATCCCGACCGGGTGCTGGAGCTGTCCAATTCCTCAGGTGCCATGTTTGCGGTCAGCTATGATGCCAGTAAGATTACCGACCCGCTGCAGTCTGAGATTATGGACCAGAGCAAAGCGGCGCCGTTTATGATTCCCTATTTTAACGCGGCTATGCCGACCGCAGTGGCCAACGCATTCCCCAGCGCTTTGGAATCCCTGGTATTGGGAGATGTGGATGCACAGGGCTTTGTGGATATGCTGAAGAGTGCCCAATAAAACGGATGTATCCAAACTTCCCCGCCTGCCGGCGGCCGTGTGCCGCCGGACAGACGGGGTATATAAAGGGGGTCAATTTATGAAGCATAAGAGACAAAACACGGTGGGCATTATACTATTTTTACTTCCGGCTCTGTTCCTGTTTATTGTCTTTTTTATTTTTCCCATATTTTTTGTCGGTATCATGAGCCTGTTTGACTGGAATGGTATAACGGACGCCGGATTTGCCGGTTTACAAAATTATGCGCAAATATTCAGTGATAAGGTATTCTGGCGGAGTCTGCGGAACAATGTCATCTGGGCATTATCCGCCTGCTTTATCCAGGTGCCGCTGGCATTGTTGATGGCTCTGATCCTTTCGAAAAAGCCGAAGTTCTGGAAGTTCTTCCGAACCGTCTACTTTCTTCCCCAGGTAATATCCGGTATCGCCATTGCCACGCTCTGGTCGGCTGTCTACAACAGTGAGTTCGGTCTGCTGAACGGGATACTAAGAGCGGTGGGACTGGGGGACCAGGCGAAAAACTGGCTGGGCAATCCGGGCACCGCATTTATCTGCGTCCTGATCTACGGATTGTTCTACATAGGATATTACATGGTGATTATGATGGCCGGTATCACGGGAATCGACCAGACCTACTATGAGGCGGCCCGGATCGACGGGGCCAATGTGTTCCAGACGGATATCCATATCACCATACCACTGATCAAGTATTCGCTGTCCACCTGCGTGACCCTGGCTGCGGTATTCGGCCTGCGTACGTTTGAACAGGTTTACCTGCTCACAAACGGGGGCCCGGCAAACCGGACTTCTGTCCTGGTACTCTATTTGTATAACCAGATGCGCAATAATAATTACGGCGGAGCCAATGCGTCCAGTGTTATGCTGATTCTGACCGGCGCGCTTGTCATCGTATGCATACGGAAAATGTTTTCATCCAGGGATGAGTAGGAGGGGGATCAGATGGTAAAAACAGCAAAGAAAAATAAAATACATGAGCAGCTGACGCCGAAAACAGCGGTTTTGAAAATCGCCAAATGGTTTTTGATCCTGTTTTTCGGGATCTATACCCTGTTTCCACTGGTCTGGCTCTTTGTCACGTCACTTAAGACTAACGCGGAATACTTTGACAATCCGTTTTCCCTGCCGGCGGTGATCCAGTTCCAGAATTATGTGAATGCGTTTTCCCAGGCAAATCTGGGACGGATGATCGTCAATTCCATTACGGTTTCCGTGATTGCCACTTTTATCAATATCATGGCGGCTGCCATGGCCTCCTACGCCATCTCCCGTTATCAGTTCAAGGGAAAGGAAGCCATATTTGCCATGTTTTCCGCTGGGGTTATGGTGCCGCTGAACGCTCTGATGGTCCCGTATTTTACGATCTTCAGCAGAGCGGGGCTGCTGGATTCCCTGAATTCCCTTCGGATTCTGTATGCGGCTATCGGGCTGCCGATGTCGGTCTTTATCGTCCGTGGGTTTATGGATTCCTTTCCGAAGGAGATCGAGGAGGCTGCCTATGTGGATGGCTGCGGATTCTATGGAAGGTTCCTGCGTATCGTGCTGCCGCTGACCAAAACGGGGCTTGTAACCGCCGCTACCTTCCAGTTCCTGACCTGCTGGAATGAATTCGTCTATGCCAACCTGCTGACTTCCTCGCCGGCGACCAAGACGATCCAGATAGGAATCCGTTATTTTACCAATCAGTTTACAACCGATTATGTTTCCATGTATGCGGCGATCGTGATCGCTATTATACCGAGTATTATCGGATACATGCTGTTCCAGGAGCAGATCATATCGGGCCTGACCAGCGGAGCGGTTAAGGGGTAGCCGGTGTACCAGACGTCACCATTTAAACAGGAGTAAAGGATGGAGCTTATTCATGTAAATATATTGGAAGATGGAGAAGTCCTGGAGGATTCTTTTATCAGGACAGAAAATGGATGGATTCAGGATATAGATACCATGGAACATTACCGGAGGAGTCAGGAAGAAGTCTTTGACGGGGAACATCAATTCCTGTGTTCCGGTTTTATCGATATACATAATCACGGAGCAGTTGGATTTGACGCGATGGATGGGACTGGGGAAGCGCTGTCCGCGATCGCGGGTTTTCATTTTCAGAACGGGGTGACCTCCTTTCTGGCGACGACGATGACCGCTCCGCTGGAACAGGTAAAAAAACTGGCGGACCTGCTGAAGGGCGGGTTAAAGACAGACGCGGACATACTGGGCATCCATATGGAAGGGCCGTTTCTTTCGGAAAAAAATAAGGGGGCGCAGCCAGGGCAGTATCTTCTTAAACCGGAAGAGGAGCATTTCAGGATGCTGGATGCGATGAAACCATGGATTCGGCTGATTACGGTCTCGCCGGATGTACCTCATATCGGATTGTTACTGGAGTATTGCAGAGGGAATGGAATTACGGTCTCGGGCGGTCATGACGGGGCCATCGATGAGGAGATCTACCGGGCAGTGGAAGGCGGTATGAAAAGCGTGACGCACCTGTACTGCTGCAGTTCCTCCATTTCCAGAAGACAGGATGCCGTAAAGCACATCGGGCTTACGGAAATCGGTCTGGAGGACGACCGGTTATACGCGGAGGTGGTAGCGGACGGGCATCATATACCTGAGGCTTTATTCCGGCTGATCTATAAATGCAAAGGTTACCGGAAAATCTGCCTTGTCTCCGATGAAATCCGGGCGGCAGGCCTGGGGGAAGGGGAATTCATGCTGGGCAGCGGGGAACATGGGGTTTTGGTTACTGTAAAGGATGGGATTGCCTTATTAAAGAGTGAAAATGTATATGCCGGAAGCGTGACGCCAATCAGCCGGATGGTGGAGCAGCTGGTTACAGCGGGGACTGTCCCGATCGGACAGGCCTGCTATATGGCTTCCTCCGCACCGGCGGAACTGCTTGGCTTAAGAGACCGGGGGCATATCCGGGCAGGCTGTGCAGCTCATTTTAATATACTGGACCGGGAAGGCCGCCTGCGCAGAACCATAAAAGAACATATATAACTGTTTATGCACAGATTAGAAATAATGCAGTCTAAAAAGAAGGGCGGAAAAGGATTTGAAACCACTGGAAGAGATTACAAAAGAGGAGTTAGGGGCCGGCAGCCCCATCGCGCTGGAGATCGTGGATACGGAGGAAGATATCTATTATCACATGGCGATTGACATGTTTGAACATATCACAGCCAATAATCAGGCAGGGAAGAACACCGTTTTTATTGTACCGGTGGGTCCGGTGGGACAGTATAAAAAGCTTGCGTGGCTCTGCAATAAAAACAGGGTGAGCTTAAAAAATGTCTGGTTTTTTAACATGGATGAATATCTGGATGATCAGGACCAGCCGATTCCACCATCCCATCCCTTAAGTTTCGAGGGATTTATGTACCGGGAATTCTATGATGTGATGGAGGAGGAATTAAATATTCCAACCGGACAGCGTATCTTTCCGAAGCCGGGGAGAGAGGATGAGATCTTCCGTCTGATGCAGGAAGCCGGCGGCGTGGATGTGGCTTACGGAGGAATAGGGATCAACGGACATATCGCGTTTAATGAACCTCCGGAAAAGGAGGTGCCCTATGAGGAATTCCGGGAATATAAGACACGGGTGTTAAGTCTTACCAGGGAAACCCGGACAGTGAACGCCATCACCGCGGCCAACGGGTTTATTGATTATATACCGCCACGCTGTATCACTGTGGGGATGAAAGAGATCCTGTCGGCCAGGGAGATTCGTTTTTATATGAACCGTATGTGGCAGAAAGGGATCGTGAGGAAGATTCTGCACGGGAAAGTGACTTCCTGTGTGCCGGCCTCCCTGTTCCAGAACCATCCGGATGCAAAGCTTACGATCACGTCTTATGTAGCGGAACCACCGGTGGGGCAGCTTCGTTAAAAGAGGATAAGAATAGCCGTGACCACGGCAGGAGGGAATCGTATTGTGGAAGCGATAAAAACAGCCGTAATCGGAGTCGGGATGATGGGATATTCCCAGATCAGGAATTGCCTGGAGCCGCTTGCGGAATATGATATCACAGCCGTCTGTGAGGTTTACGAACCGAATATCAGAAGAATAGCCGATTATTTTGAAGGAAAGGGCAAAGCTGTTCCGGTGTACCGGGACTACCGGGAATTGCTGGAAAAGGAAGAATTTTCCCTGGCTGTCATCGTCACGCCGGATTATCTGCACGAAGAGATCGCGGTGGCCTGCCTTGGGGCAGGAAAACATATCCGTCTGGAAAAGCCTATGGCCACCACGATGGAAGGGCTTAAGAAGGTCCTGGAGGCCAGCCGGGAACATCCGGAGTGTATCGTGCAGATCGGCTATGAGCTGCGCTACGCCGACGTCATTGTAAAGATGAAAAACAGCCTTACGCAGATCGGCAGTCCGAAAATGATCTGGTGCCATGAGTTCCGGCATCCCTTTTTAAAAAAAGAGGGATTGATTCCGGACTGGATTAGGAAAAAAGCCTATTCCGGGGGGACCCTGCTGGAAAAGAACTGCCATCACTTTGACCTGTTTAATATGATCGCAGATGCGAAACCTCTGCGGGTCTATGCTACAGGGGATAACTCGGTGGAATATCAGGACACGGATGTGCTGGATCACGCGTTTGTCACAGTGGATTATGAGAACGGGATGCGGGCGAATCTGTCCCTGTGTATGTTCAGTCCGGAGCTAAAAGGGCAGAAACATATGCATGCGCTGGAAATCGGGGTCATGGGCGATCAGGGACGGCTGGAAATCCGGGATGATGATCTCTATGTATGGGACCGGGAAGCGAAGCGGGAGGAGCATTATACTTATCTGCGCGATAATTTTGAGGCGCACAGCGAAGATATCCTTCCCTCCTTAAGGGAACTGGCCTGCTGTATCCGGGAGAAACGGCAGCCGTTTACGGACGTCCGTACGGGAGTGCAGAGCGCTATGCTCGCGCTGGCAGCGGAGGCATCAGCCTATGAACAGCGGATCGTGACGATTCAGGAGATGGAAGAGCGCTATGGAATCTCCTACCAGGTATAATCTCCAGACTGCTCCACATCGGCGGGAATCGTAAGCTGTACAGCAAATACCAGGGTGGAAGGAAGGAAAGGTTGAAGATCATAAAAGTGGAGAAATCGTTTGAATTGTGTGCGGAAGCGGGCTGGTACGGGTATAATGTTTATTTTGATGAAAAGGCCGGGGAGGAATTCATCCGGGCACTGGCCCCGATGGGTGAGCTGCTGTATATGGACCAGCTGAGGGCTCCGTTTTTCCGGGTCCAGGGTCCGGGTTTCCTGATCAAGGGAGTACAGGGGGACAACCATCTGCGGATCGGGGTGGAAAATAATGATACACAGCTTTTGCAGGAGTTATTGAAGAAGCTTTCCCGACATCCGGCTGCCGTATGAGTGCCGCCGAAAAGGATTGGCATAAAGGAATGTAAACGTTCATTACTGTTTGGGCTGCCGGCCGGGCGGCGGATAGGAGATTCGTATGCAGTTGATAGAGAAGAGAGACGGGTTTGAAGTGTGGCAGGGGAAGCGGCTCCTGCTGAGCCATTCACCCCAGAATCCGTGTTTTTATGTGGGGCGCGGAGAAGAAACGGTGGAGATGTACCGGGGTAATTTTCAGATGGAAGATTATCTGACAGAGAGGGTTCCCCTTCGCGGTGCTGTGAGGGAAGAGACTGGAGAACAGGGCGTATGCCGCTACCGCCTTCAGGATCGGCTTCTGTTGGAAATAGAGGTCGGCCAGGATACGGTTACTTTGCATATTTCCGGGATCATGGATGCCGGGAACCGGCTCTGGATCCGGATTAACGGGGAGAAGGAGGAAACGGTATACGGCTGCGGGGAACAGATGTCATATTTTAATCTGCGGGGCCGGCATTTTCCTCTGTGGTCATCTGAGCCCGGTGTCGGACGGGATAAAAGTACCTATATGACCTGGCGGTGCGATGTGGATAACAAGTCCGGCGGTGATTATTATAATACAAATTATCCGCAGCCGACCTATATATCCAGCCGCAGGTATTTTCTGCACGCTGATACGACGGTCTATGCGGACTTTGATTTCCGGCATGAGGAATATCATGAGCTGTCCTTCTGGGGGATTCCTGGACAGATCCGGATTCAGGAGGCGGATGATTTCCTGTCGCTTATGGAAAAGGTGACGGCTTATTTCGGAAGGCAGCCCGTGCTTCCGGAATGGATCTATAACGGGGCCATACTGGGCCTGCAGGGCGGAACGAAACGGGTGTTTGATCTGGTGGATAAATCTCTGGACAGAGGAATTCCGGTTGCCGGTATCTGGTGCCAGGACTGGGAGGGAAAAAGAGAAACCTCCTTTGGAAAACGTCTGCAATGGGAGTGGAGATGGGATGAAAAGCTGTATCCCTGCCTGCCGGAAAAGATCGGGGAATATGGGAAGAAGGGTATCCGCTTTCTGGGATATATCAACCCATATCTGGTAAAGGACACGCCGCTTTACCAGGAGGGGAGAGAGAATGGATATTTTGCGGTGGACAGTCAGGGCGGTGATTATTTAGTGGATTTTGGAGAATTTGACTGTGGGGTCGTAGATTTTACGAATCCGGCTGCTTTTGAATGGTTTAAGGGAATCATTAAGAAAAACCTCATCGAATTCGGATTATCCGGCTGGATGGCTGATTTTGGAGAGTACCTGCCCACCGATGTATCTCTGTTTAACGGAGAATCCGCCATGACGGAACATAACCACTGGCCGGTCCTCTGGGCGAAATGCAATTATGAGGCCCTTGAAGAAACCGGGAAATTATCGGAACTGGTGTACTTCATGCGGGCGGGAGGTACAGGTACCCAGAGGTACTGTCCGCTGTTGTGGGCGGGGGATCAGTGTGTGGACTTTTCCATCCACGACGGTTTGGCGTCTGTGATCTGCGCAGCTCTGAGCGCTGCGGTCATAGGAAATGGGCTGCACCACTGCGATATCGGGGGCTATACCTCCCTCTATGAGAATGTCAGGACGAAAGAAGTATTTCTGCGCTGGGCGGAGATGGCCGCCTTCACACCGGTGATGCGGACCCATGAGGGGAACCGGCCGGATACGAACTTTCAGTATTATGACGATGAGGATACCATGAGGGAATTTGGCAGGCTGACAAGAATCCATGTGGCATTGACGCCATATCTGAAGAATCTGGTGGAGGAAAATGCGTCCAGGGGAATTCCGGTTCAGCGTCCATTGTTCTTCCATTATGAAAATGATCCAAAGACATATCAGATACAGACGGAATACTTGCTGGGAGAAGACCTGCTGGTGGCGCCGGTATATTTATCCGGGAAGGATGAGTGGGAAGCGTACCTGCCGGAGGATGAGTGGGTCCATCTGTGGTCAGGGAAAGAATACCGGAAGGGGAAAATAAAGGTAGCTGCGAAGATGGGGGAGATCCCCGTATTCTACCGGAAGGCAAGCCGTTACCGGCCTTTATTTGAAAACATCGCCGGCAGATAGGAAAATACCGCCGGAAGGGAGGGGACTGGCTCCTTTCGGCGGCAAAACAGAACAGCCAGGAACAAAAAGAGAAAGGTGCCTGTCCCAGGATACCGGCGGTTAGAGCATATCTATACCGGCCGGCTTCCGGGGACAGGCACCTTTCTCGCCCGGAAGACCGGCAGGCCCGGTCACTTTCCGAAAGGAGTCCCCTCTCTTAGAAATATCCCGAAAGTATTTCGAAATATCCCGAAAGAAATATGCATAGCAATCTCTTATAATCAAGGTATACCAAAACATCAAACAGCGCCTTTCCCGAACTGGAGATCAGGAAAGACGGCCGCAGAAAAGAGGAGAAGCTATGATAAGAAGAGCGATGGATGTTACTTTGAATGTAAAACCTTTGATGGGCATCTTGGTACATACTGATTTCTGGGAAGGCCCGTGCCGCGCAGGCATCAAGGAAGAGATGATGCCGGACGCGGAGCGTCGTACCGCACGGGAAAAATTTGAGAAATGCAAGGAAGTACTGGAACATCTGATCCCACAGGTCAGGGTACTGGAGCCGGTATACTTCCCCTATACGGAATCCTTCCTGCAGGAGAAGGAGATCGTGGAAGAAGTCAATAAAGACATCGGTGAAACAGACTGCATAATGATCTTAAACCAGCGGATACCAAAGATCGAGCGTTTCGGGAAACCGGTCATTTCTTATACCCATGCCGTCAGCGGAGCGGATGTGTCCGCCTATCTGCGCAGTATCGGCCGGGAAGCCTATTATGCCATTGACCTGCCGGAATTAAACGATCTGCTGCATATGCTCTGGGTAAGAAAAGCGGTGCAAAATACAAGGGCACTGATCCTGACCGCCGGGGAAGCGCCAACCTGGGGGTTGCAGAGCAATATCCGGGATCTGGAGAAGCTGCGGGCCAAATATGGATTTGAAGTGGTGAAGAAGCCATTTACCGATATCTTCACTATCATGGAAAAGATAAGCGATGACGAGGCGGAGGCAAAGACAAAAGAGCTGATGGAGAATGCCAAAGAGAATAAAGTGGCCTACCAGTATCTGATCAATGATGTAAAATACTACATGGCAGCGGAGCGGATGCTGGAACAGTATGACTGTAACGCATTCTCCACCGCCTGTGTGGAACTGTGCCGTTCCCGGATTCCTCAGGAGAAGAAATTCGTTCCCTGTATCGCACATTCCCTGTTCAAGGACAGAGGGATACCCAGCGGCTGTGAAGAAGATCTGAACGCGCTGCTGGCCATGATCATGATGATGTATACCGCGGAAAAACCCGCGTTTATGGGGAATCCGCTGTTTGAGTCGGAAGAAATCATTTCCCTGCACCATTCCGTTCCGTGCCTGCAGATGAACGGATTTGACAAACCGAAGCTTAATTACAGCATTTACCATTTTACCGGGCAGGGGTTCGGCGGAAAGCTCCAGATCGATTTCTCACAGAATGAGGACAGAAAAGTAACGCTGGGACGTTTCGACCCGTCCGGGGAAAAACTTCTGGTAACAGTGGGAGATGTGCTGTCCTCGAAATATACGGATACCTACTGCAGCCCTTATTACTTCCTGCAGGTGGGAGATTCCAGGAAATTTATACATAGCATCATGAATTTTGGCCACCATCAGGTATTGATTTTCGGGGATTATAAAAAGAAGCTGAAAGAGTTGGCCTGGCTTCTGGACTTTGAAGTCGTCGAAGGCAATTAAAGTCGGCTGGGATTCACAGCTGCGGAAGCTGCGCAGATCCACAGCTATAGAAAAGCAGCAGATCCACAGCTATAGAACTCAGCAGTGAAAAAGGAGGAGGGCGTATGATTTATCTGAATCATGCCGCTACATCCTATCCCAGGCTGCCGGAGGTGAAGGAAGCGGTACAGAATTGTATGGACCGGCTTCCTTCGTCCGAATTCCGGAGCAATGCCGCCGGGAATGTTTCTTTGGCAGCGGCCTGCCGGGAAAAGCTTGGAAAATTGTTCCAGATAAAAGATTATGAGCGGATAATATTTACATCGGGAGCTACCGAAGCGGCCAATCTGATCATTAACGGGCTTTTGCTGGAGGGAAAAACGGTCCTGACCGCCGCCGATACCCATAACTGTATCCTGCGTCCGCTCTATAACAGTGATAAGCACCCTGTGCTGAAAAAGATACCGCATCATTCTTCCGGTGAGCTGGATTTGGATATCTTAGAGGAAGAGTTAAAAAAAGGCGCCTACGCCTTATTTGTGAACCACTGCTCCAATGTCACCGGTATCCTTACAGACATCGGGAAGGTGTGCGCTTTGGCAAAGAAATACGGTACACTGGTATTTGCAGACGTGTCCCAGTCGGCAGGCTGCCTTCCGGTCAGCATGGATCAGTGGCAGGCCGACGGACTGATCTTCACGGCGCACAAAAGCCTTCTGGGTATACAGGGGCTGGGCGGCTTCTATATGAGAAAACCAGACCTACTGCGGCCGGTCAAATTCGGGGGGACCGGAAAAGACAGCCATATCCTAAAGTATCCGGATGGACACGGGGCTGCTTTTGAAGTGGGCACACAAAATGAGCCTGCGATCGCCGCTTTGGATGCGTCTCTTCAGGTATTACTTCGGATAACACCGGAAGTAATACATAAGCAGGAGGGGGAAATGATGCGCTATCTGGCGGAACAGTTAAGGGAGCTGGAACCGGTAACGCTGTACGGAGATACCCCAAAACCCAAAGGGCCGGTTTTGTCCCTGAGAATCCGGGGCCTGTCCGTATCTGACATCGGTTATATCCTGGAAAACGGCTACGGGATCATCGTGAGAACCGGCCTGCACTGCGCCCCTTTGATCCACGAAGACCTGGGCACGGCCGGGGAGGGGACAGTGAGAATCAGCATCTCCTTCCTGACCAGGTGGGAGGAGATCAACGCCTTTGTGGAAGCTGTCAGGGAGATAGCAGGCTCTTGCGGTACATCGAAGGGGTGAGCCCCGTTATCTTCTTAAATGAGGTATTAAAGGAAGAGACAGAATGAAAGCCGCAGGAGAGGGAGATGTCCGTAATCGACTGGTTCCCTGTGGCCAACATAAGCTGAGCCTGGCGGATTCGGATCAATTCGATATATTCCCAGAGCGTCATGTTGGTAACCTTTTTGAAATAGGTGCTGAAATAAGACTTGCTCATAAAGGAACGCTCGGCCAACTCCTCCAGCGTCAGTTCCTGCTCGAAATTCTCGTTGATATATTGGATGGACGGACGAATTTTTTCATATTGGTTTTGGTAGGAGAGGGTGCTTTTTAAAGTATCCTCTCTTTTTAAATAGCGGTACAGGATACCGGTTAATTCCATCAGTTTAGCCTTGATCAAAAGCCGGTACCCGGGTTCCTTCCGGGTCCATTCCTCTTCCAGGTCCTCAAAGATCCGGTGGATCTGCTCCATCCCCACTGTTCCCAGCTCCAGTTTATTGCTGAAATAAGCATGTTTGCTGTAAAAGGGTGCCAGCAGGTCAAGGTTTTCCGCGGTATTCTGAAACAGCAGGCCGGGGTCAAATAAGATGATTTTCATTTTCAGATCCCCCCCGGACACTGCGATATGATGTTCCAGGTTATTGATAAGATAGAGCTCTCCGGCTTTCATCTCATATTTTTTATCTTCGATATAATTGGTTCCGCTTCCGCAGATCACATAATTCAGCTCCAGGCAGTCATGCCGGTGCAGGACGGGCGGCAGCACCATGTTCCCTTTGGCATTGTTCATTTCAAAAGGAAAACCGTCGGCAAAAACAGCAGTATATATATTTTCCATGTTATCCTCCAGGGGCGCAGATACTGCGCCATCAGTTAAGACCAGTCCCTCCGGCTAAAGTCAGCCCTTCCAGCTGCCATTCCGGTGTCAGCTGCGCATCTGTGATCATCATCTGGATATCGGCTAACGGACAGATCGAATAGAAAGACATCTGTCCCAGTTTGCTGTGATCGGCCAGCAGAACGGACTGCTCCGAACGGCGGATCACGGCCTGTCTTAACACGGCTTCCTCTTCACTGGTATCGGACAGTCCATTTTCCAAACTGACACCGCGGCAGGAGAAAAAGGCGCGGTCAAAGTGATAGTGAGAAATGGCCTCCAATGCGGAGTGGCCGATATAAGACAAGCTGTTCTCGCGTAAGCGGCCTCCGGTACAGAAAATCCGGGCATCGCGCAGCTTGGTAAGATACAGAACTGCCTGTGCCCCATTGGTAACGATCTTTAACTGCTTATGCTCTGTTAGAAAGGGAATCATAAAACCGGTAGTGGAAGAGGAGTCCAAAAATATGGATTCTCCATCCTTAACAGTCCCGGCGGCGGTTCTGGCCAGTTCTTTTTTGATCTCTTTAAATGAAGTCTCCCGGATGAACAGAGGGATTTCTGCGTCCATGCCCTCCCGCAGGATGGCACCGCCATGTACTCTGGAGATGGCTCCGCTGTCCGCCAGATAATTCAGATCCCTGCGGACCGTCGCTTCGTGGAGGTAGAGCTCTTTGGAAAGCTGATGCACCGAAACGGATTTTTTCTTTTTCATCATATCTAAGATCAGATTTCTCCGCTGGCTGGGAGTCAGATCGGATTGTTCATAATTGTCCATAACATTCTCCGTTATTGTCCATAAATGTTAAATAAACGAATGAAACGCAGGATATTGACAAAATCTTAAAGGAATCATACAATGAGCAAGGCAAAAAGTCAAGAAATGGAAAGATACATTTTTGTTTTTCTGTTACGATTCACGGCCAACTTTGGTAAATGATTTTGTGGACGAAGGTCCGGGAAGGGAGGGAGGCGGTCCGGCCTCTGGAACCGGGCGGCGAATCCCGTGGGGCCAAATCACTTCGGCCGGACCTAAGAATGGCTAACTCCGAAGGCGGGAGAACCTCTTATTGGCAGGGCCCGGAACAAACTCGCCACAGGACG
>NZ_JAWDIY010000035.1:0-49107 GCF_032380655.1 Diplocloster hominis
TATCGTTTTTTGTCTATGCGAAACCGACATAGAATCAATCAAAATCACGAATTCCATATGGTTATTCTTCCCGGTTTAATTTCTTAAGTTCGCGCCTATGGGGACAGGCCCCTTTCTCTGCGCAGCTGCTAGAAGTTTTAGCGTTACTGCCGAAAGATGCCAGTCCCCTTCCATCTGGCATTAGTACCCAAATCTTCGGTTTGTTACTAGGCGGAATCAGAGAAATTCCGCCAGGGTCTCGCACAGCTGCGGGAAATCAATCGGTTTCGACACGTGTCCATTCATTCCCGCGGCCAGCGCCCGGTTAATATCCTCCACAAAAGCATCTGCCGTCAGGGCAATAATAGGAATAACCGCAGCCTGGGGATGCGTCCCGGCACGGATGATCTGCGCGGCGGCATAACCGTTCAGAACCGGCATCTGGATATCCATCAGAATCGCCTGATAGGTCCCTTCATCCGACGCTTCAAACCGTTCCACGGCTTCCTGTCCATTCACCACCCCGTCAATCTCGAGCCCATACCCGGTCAGAATCTCTTTTGCAATCTCCATGTTCAGTTCATTGTCCTCCGCCAGCAGGATCCTTCGGCCCTTGAGCCCGTAATCGGTCTTTACCTCCACTTTCGTTTTTTCCAGCGTATGGCGCCGGCATACATTGGAGAGCACATCGAACAGGGAAGACTGGAACACCGGTTTCAGGATCGTATCATCGATCAGCCCTTCAGCCTCCTGCGCCCCGCCGCCCACATAAGCGACTGCGATCAGGGTGGGTTTGTCAGGAGCCGCGGCCTCCAGTATCTGTTCTGCCGCTATCTCCCCCTGGACCTCCGGGCTATCCCAATCAATTAAGCACAGATCGTAGTTTCCGCCATTCGCTTTGTTACAAGCTGTCTTTTTCAACGCATCTTCTGTATTCAGCGCCAAGTCATACTGGATATCGAGTCTGGAAAGCAGAGTCTCCAGGTACTGGTAATCACTGTTTTCATCAAACAGGACCAAAACATGAAGACTTGAAAAATCATAGACCTTCTCCGGTTTCTGCCTTATTCCGGGTATCCCAAAGGAGAGATTCACCGTAAACAAGGACCCCTGCCCCTCTTCTGATTTAACATCGACCGTACCATTCATCATAGCGATCAGATTCTTTGTAATGGACAATCCAAGGCCGGTGCCTCCGAATTTCTGGGCCGTAGTGGCGTCCTGTTGTTCGAACGGCTGAAACAGCCATGACTCATATCCCTTCGGCATACCGATACCGCTGTCCTTTATCCGGAACTGCAGATACACGCTGTGGTCATCTGCCGACTGCTGCTGAATGGAAAGCGTCACCCGGCCGCCCTCGGGTGTGAATTTCACCGCATTTGACAGGATATTCATCAGAATCTGGTTTAACCGGAACTGATCACCCACCAGTTCCTCTTCCGTCAAATCACTGATCCGGACCCGGAAATCCACGCCTTTTTGGGAAGCCTGTGTATGAAAGATCGAAGTGATTCCCGACAATAGTTCCCGGATATTAAATACTTTATTGGCGATTTTCATTTTACCGCTTTCAATGGCAGAGATATCCAGCACATCGTTGACAATATTCAAAAGCTGGCGTGCCGCAAATTCGGACTTGTTCAAACAGTCTTTCATTTTATCCTGATTCTGCAGATTAGAACCGGCGATCGTCAAGTATCCCAGGATGGCGTTGAGCGGTGTCCGGATCTCATGGGACATACGCGACATAAAAGTTCCCCGGGCCTCGATACCCTGCTGCGCGGCCGCCAGGGCATCTTTAAGCGCCTGGCGTTTCTCCTGTTCCTCCCGCTTTGCCCGGTCTATATTTTTAATAAATACCATCAGACTGTCGGGCGTTTGTTCATCCCGCGGCACTCCCTGAAGCGTATAGGAAAACCACTGGTACGGCTCCTGCGGATTCTGCCTGACCCGGCATTCGAAATAAACCTCTTCCCCGTTTTCCGCCAGGCTTCCCATATTTTCCTTTTGGACCAATGTGTCCACACCTTCCTTATCCTCCGGATGCAGGCCACAGATCTCCAGATCCCCTCCATCCAGAATCTTCTCCCGGCAGCTGACCCGTCCATCCTCCACCTGATAGTACCGGCACCTTTTCCCGCTGGATTCGATCTCTATCACTTGATCGTTCGCCCTGCAGACATAGGAAATAAACCGTTCCTGCTCCCGTGCCTTTTCCCGCTCCAATCTCAGATTCTTCTGCCTGTATATATACAGGATCAGAATGATGGCAAAGCAGGCCGCTGTCCCCAGCAATAAAAGCCACAGGACCGGATGCGCATACAGGAACCCTATCAATGACATTTCAGAAGTATAATCCGAAGTCTGTTCCAGTACAATCCGGTTAATCTCATCGGTACTCATGCTGAGTACGGCTTTGTCCATAACTGAAAAGAGCAATGCATTATCCCTGCTGACCGAAACCGCAAAACTGAGCCCATATCCCGGCACCAGCTGTTCCCGGAACCGGCTTCGGGCATCTGTGTTCACAAGGCGCTGGGCAATATAGGTCTGAAAAAAAGCCGCATCCTGCCTGCCGTTCAATACCGCATCCAGACAGTCCTGGGTCGTGTCGTAGCGGGCAATCGCGGAGTCACCGAACAGCTGCACCGCATATTCTTCCACCACGTCAGAATTGCGCATTACAGCCACAGACTTCGGATGCCCGGCAAAATTTTTTAGTGTTACAACAGAAAGCGGCAGTTCCAGATAGGGATCCGTCACACGCAGCCCCCGGCTCTCCGCATCATGAAAGTCCGATGTCCCGTCAAACCGCACATCCGCTTCTCCCTGGGCCAGCAGCTCTCTCGCATCTACTGTGGGAGGCGTCTCCACAAATTCATAGGGAAGTCCGGTCCTGCTCATTACTTCTTTTGCGATCTCCGGAAGAATTCCCCTGGCCTCCCCGTCAACAAAATAAGAAGCCGGCTCCCTCTCTGAATTGATCGTAACTTTTACTTTCTGGCCGCTCTCCTGCAAAGATTTAATATAGTTACGCTCTTTTGCCGTAAACGAAATCTCGTCTCCGCTGTCCACCGTGTAATACCGGTCAGTCAATATTGATTCCAAATCCTTGTGTTCTACTTTCAGCTTCTCAATCGCACGATTGACCTGATCCAGCAATTTTTGATTGCCCTTCCGGACCATAATATAAAACGGTGTGTCATCAAACGTGGCAACGACCCATTCATTTTCGGTTTTCCTAAGATCGCTGGTCAGGACCGCATCGATCTCATCTTCCTTTTGAAGCGCCTCTGAGAGCGCCGTGCTATTTTTATAATAGACCGGCACATAGGTAAAATTATGTTCCTGCGCGAATTGGCGCAGGTTCTCATTCCTGCTGTTCCCTGCCATCAGTCCGATCCGTATCCCATCAAGCTGGGAATAATCGTCCACCATATAACGGTTATTCCCCGCTTTTACCGTCAGAACAGCCGCACTGCTCCCGATCGGCTGGTCGGAAAAATCAAATCGCTCCAGACGTTCTGGGGTCTTACTGGCAGAGGTCAGCAGATCGATCTCCCCTGCCTCCAGCATATCCTGCATCTCGCTCCAGCTCTTGTCATAACCCACATATTCATAGGAAAAGTCCGTATAGCGGGCCAGGTATTGGAGATAGTCATATCCATAACCGCTTCGTTTTCCCTGGCTGTCAATCATATGATATCCCTCAAACTCAAAAAAACCAACCCGGATCGTTTCGGTTTTGTGCTGATCCTGCTGGCCGGCCCTGGCCATCATTTTGCCATCCATAAAACATAGCGTCAGTATGATAAAAGCAGCCAACAGCCACCGCACCTTATTTGCAGACTTTCTCACTGTCCCGTCCCCCTTAGCGAACCGAATGAAACTCCCGATTATTTATTCTCAGCATACGCCTTTCAGCTCCTCTTATCAATACTTTTTTCTTGGCTGATTCAGGGTTTTTCCAGGGGATTTTGCGGGTAAGACGCCACCTCTTACATACCGTCAATACAGGAGCAGCCGGCACAAAGTTTTACACTTTGTGCCGGCCCGCTACTGCTCTTATGATTATCAGAGGTTTAAAATTTTTTCCAGCCTTCTCCTGCACTCCAGCATGGCCCTGCCGGTATGGTAGATTCCTTTCCAGGCGTTGCCGATACAGCCGACCAGTACTTCACCGCTTCGGGAGACCAGCTGATACCATTCACCGACCTGATGGTTAATGAGATAACGGCTGCAGAACTCCCAGGTTTTCAAAAACGCGTCCAGATATTTCTCATCCTTCAGGTGTTCGTAGCCATCCAGATATCCTACCAGTGCTTCGCAGTTTTCCCACCATTCTTTTTCAAGCTTGGTCGCCTCTCCCACATAGGGCCCCGCGTAATATACACCGCCGTGTTCATAGTCGAAACCATACTTCAAAGAATGTTCTAATAATAATTTTCCAACATAATCATATGTGTGATAGGGATTGCCAAGTACATCATTGGCACGGTTTAAGAGCCATACCAATTCGATATTATGCCCGTAGAAGGTGGTGTCCACCGCATCCGCGATCTCCGAATCCGCTTCCCGGTCCTGGGTCCAGGTCCTGGGGATACTGATCGCCGGGCGCCTAACCAGTTCCGGCCCGAACTGGTCAAATCCGCAGCCGATGTTTAAATCAACCATCTTCTGTAAGACCAGGTCGATCACTTCCTGCAGTTTTCGTCTGTGGATTTCCAGACCGCTGCATTCATAGAGTGTGGTATATGCCTCCAGCATATGCATATGAATGTTCAAAGACTTGATGTCTCCTGCCCCGGCTCCGTAAGGCGCTCTGCTCCAGTCCGGTTCCAGATTTTCATAATAACCGCCGTTCAAGGTGTCTGCCGCATATTTCTGAAGGAGATCAAAGGTTTTGGATGCATATTCCAAAGCCTCATCCTGTTCCTCCTTCGGAGCATTCAGATCCCGGAGCGCCAGCGCATATTCGCTAAGTGTGTAGATAGCAAACGTCTGCCCATAGATTACTTTTCCGCCGTCGATCTTTGTTCCGTCCAATTCGGTGGTCCAATACCAGCCGCCGCAGGCCGGGTCCCAGAAGTGCTGAATCAGGAATTTCACACCCTGAGCCGCATATGTAAGGTATTCTTTGCTCTGATATTCCCTCGCAAGACTGGAGAATCCCCAGATCATCCTGGTCTGTGTAACCAGCATTTTTTCCTTGTCTCCCAGAGGAGTACCGTCCTGATCAAAATCCAACAGATAACCACCGTATTGATGATCGATACCGTTTTTGATCCAGAACGGCAGGATTCCCTGCTCCAGGTTTTCTTTTATACCCTGATAGGACACTTTCAGCGCTTCGCTTCTTTTCATGTCCATTTCTATTTTTCGTGTATCCGTTTCCATATCTCCCTCTCCTTTATGCCTTGTGTTTTAATTTTCCGACGTTTTTATCAAAGCCCACCGCCAGCAGCAACACGCAGCATTTTACCACCATCTGATAATACTCGCTGATTCCCATGATCAACAGGCCGTTGGACAGAATTCCCATAATCAGTACGCCGCAGACCACGCCCTTTAACTTCCCTTCTCCACCGCTGACACTGACTCCGCCCAGCACTACGGAGGTTATGACATCCATCTCATATCCGTCTCCAAGTGCGGCCGGTCCGGTATTGATCCGGGATAACAGGACGATTCCCGCAAAACCGGCAAAGATTCCATTTAAAATATACGTCAGTATCAGAGTTTTATTGACATTAATTCCACACAGTCTGGCCGCCTCCGCGTTTCCACCGATGCTGTAGAGGTAAGTGCCGTACGGCCGTTTGGTTAACAGACACCAGCCCAGCAGCAGAACCGCCAGCATGCACAGCACCGGAATCGGAATGATCCACAGATAACCTTGACCCAGCGGGGAGAAGGACTTCGGGAAACCATAAATGGAAATACCGCCTGTGATGATATAGCAGATCCCTCTTCCTCCGGTCATAGTCGCCAGTGTGGTGATTAACGGCGGGATCGACAGCATCGTTACACAAAACCCGTTGATAGCGCCGATGAGTATCGCTGCCAGCAGCCCTACCGCCACGGCCGCATACATATTCATGTCCGCTTTCACCATCAGATAAGCCGCCAGGGTTCCGGTCACTCCGATCACGGAACCGACGGACAGATCGATCCCTCCTGTTAAAATGACCAGCATCATTCCCACGGAACAGATTCCGATAATGGATACCTGCCTTAATACATTCATAACATTGCTCATCGAGAGAAATCCCGACGCAAATATCGAAAAGAAAATTACGGTTATAACCAGAAAAATTACGGTTGCATATTCTTTATATATAGCTGCTCTTGTCTTATTCATGCTTTCCTCCAGTGGCGCACTTGCTGCGCCTTTCGTTCAGGGATGGGTGAACTTCTCTTTGTTCAACCGTTCCTCCAGTGGCGCACTTGCTGCGCCCTTCGTTCAGGTGTGGGTGGCTTATACAGCCACGCCCGACGCTCTTTTCAGAATCATCTCCTGGTCAAATTCATCCGGATTTTTCAGTTCTCCGGTGATCCTGCCTTCAGACATTACGATGATACGGTCTGACATTCCCATAAGTTCCGGCATGTCGGAAGATACCATAATAATGGATTTTCCAAGGGTTTTTAGTTCATTCATGAGCGAATAGATTTCATACTTAGCGCCCACATCGATTCCCCGGGTAGGTTCATCAAACAGAATGATATCCGCCTGCGCCAAAAGCCATCTGGATATAATCACCTTCTGCTGATTGCCCCCGCTTAAGTACGCAACCAGCTGGCCGGAAGATGGCGTCTTGATTTTCAGCCGTTCAATGTTTTCGTCCACCTGCTTACCGATATTTTTTCTTCTCAGGAACATCCCTTTACAGTACTGGGAAAGTATCGGCAGAATCATATTGTCGCTGACCGACAGATTCATCAGCAGCCCCTGCCCTTTCCGGTCCTCGGTTACCAGTACGATTCCATGACTGATCGCATCCTTCGGGGACCGCACCGTAATCTTTTTTCCGTTTTTTTGTATCTCTCCTCTGCTGGGATCACAGCCGAAGATCGCGCGCAGGGTCTCTGTCCTTCCCGCACCAACCAGGCCGCCCAGTCCGAGGATCTCTCCTGACCGGACTACGAATGATACATCGCTTATCTTGTCGGTTGTGATGCCGCTGACCCTCAGCATCTCGGCCGCATGCGGATCCGGGGTCACGCGAGGCGGATACTGGTTTTCAATACTGCGCCCGACCATCAGCTTAATCAGCTCATCCACATTCGTCTCCTGCACCCGCATAGTCCGGATAAACCGCCCGTCCCGGAATACCGTACACCGGTCACAGACCTCGAAGATTTCTTCCATTCGGTGGGAGATGTATATGACGGAGACCTGCTGTTCCTTCAAAACCCGGATGGTACGGAACAGAATCTTAACTTCTTCACTGGTCAGAGGAGCTGTCGGCTCATCCATGATCAGGATCTTCGGCGTGTCCAGCAGAGCTCTGGCGATCTCCACCATCTGCCGGTAGGCCATCGTTAAGTTTTCCACCTTCTCACGGACATCCATCTCGATTCCCAGGGACCGGATCATATTCTCTGCCTGACGGCACATTTCCTGTTTATCTGTTTTCCCTTTGCTTATGATCTCTTTGCCCAGAAAAATATTTTCATAGACCTTAAGCTTCGGTATCAGGTTCAGTTCCTGATAGATCATGTTGATCCCCAGCTTCTTCGACTGCTCGATATCGAAGTGGCCATACTCCTGTCCATCGAACCGGATTTTTCCCGAGTTAGGTCTGTTTACACCCGTCAGCACTTTCATTAACGTAGATTTGCCTGCGCCGTTCTCGCCGACCAGGGCATGGATTTCACCGCGCTCCAGTTCGAATTCCACATCATCTAGCGCCAGCACTCCGGGGAACTTCTGGGTAATATGTTCCATTTTCAGCATACAATCAGCCATAGCTTTCTCCCACTTCCTGTAGAATCTTCTTTTCTATTTATTTAAAATACTCATCAATATTATCAACTGTCACGGCTTTGGCTTCGATGAGGACCTGATCCGGGAACTCTTTCCCTTCAAATAACTGCTGCATAATCTCTACATCGGTTACACCGTGCAGACGGGGGGTAATATCTACGGTTACACGGTATGCGCCTTCCCCTGCATCCTTTTCTTCTTTGATCGTGTTCAATGCCTGCTCTACCGCGTTGACTCCTCCAAAAGCCATTTTGTTCAGGTCCATCCCTGCGGATTTGGCAGCTTCATAAGCCCCGAGGATAGAATCGTCGTTGGAACCCATGATCAGGTTGATATCCGGGTTGGACTGCATAATGCCCTCCATATTGGCCATTCCTTCTTCCGCCGTCACCCCTCCGAGCGTTCCCGCTTCATTGATAAAGGCTATGCTGCCTTTGGTGTACGCTTCCTCTGCGCCTTCCCGCATTCCCTGTTCACGGATCATGACATTCTGGTCATTGATGGTTCCGAAGGTTACACCTTTTAAATCTCCGGTCAGATTCGCTTCACTCCACTCACCGATCGCTTTGCCGAGCGCGTATCCCATCTCATATTCTCCGGCAGAAACGAAGGCCTGGATGTTCTCGATATCAGTGGAAGAACCGATCACCTTGATCCCCGCATCGGTAGCCTCTTTAATAATACTTGACAGAGCGGCCGCATCTACTGCTGAGATAATGATACCGTCATATTTCTGGTCTATGTATGTCTCGATCGCAGCCAGCTGGGAAGCGACATCCATCTTTGGATCTTGCACCGTACATTCCCATCCCAATTCCTGGCATTTTTCCTTGATACCTTCAGAGACTTCCACAAAGTAAGGGGATTCCAGTGTCATCGTTGTGTAAGCAATCTTTTTTCCGCCATTTTCAGCGTTCTGGGCTGAGCTGCCTGTCTTAGCGCATCCCGCAGCAGTCAAAAGGACCATAACCAAACTCAAAACCAGGCATAAACTTTTTTTCATCATATTTGTTCTCCTTTTACTTTTTCTAAAACGTTTTAGATTATGTATTTAACCTACCACACCTGTTTTGCGTTGTCAACATTTTCGTTATTTTTTGTCATATTGCATATATTTGAATTTGAAATTTTGTATATTTTAAATGTAGAATCGTCATTTTTTTATGATCCGTACACAAAAAAAGAACATGATTTTTCTCATGTTCTTCGTTTTTTCTTATCTAACACGTTTTAAATTGTTTTGTGGAATCCCGGGTAATCAACTCCCCCGGCAGTAATTTTTGCACGACCTCTTCCGTGTCGCCCTGTACACGTCTTTCCAAAAGTGTTACCGCTTCCTGGCACATTTCCTCAATAGGCTGCTTCACCACCGTCAGGGGTGTGTACAGGATCGAGGCATATTCCAGGTCATCGAAACAGGATACGGCAATCTGTTCCGGGATCGAAATTCCGTTATCCCTCAACTCCTTCATAATTCCCATAGCGGTAAATGCGTTGATGGCGATGATCGCATCAGGATTCTTCTGCAGAATTTTATTTCTGGTAACGAGAACACCATTCTCAATATCAGGATCAATCTCAATAATGCAGTCCTCCGAAAGATTCATACCATGATCGCGGAATGCACTGCAAAAACCAGATATCCGGCGTTCCACATGAAGGAGCGACCGGTTTTCCACAACAAAGATAATATTGCGCTCGCCGCCCCGTATAAGATAATCAGTCAGTTCATAGGTCGCCCGTTCCAGATCCGTCATTACCGTATCGGCTTTGATCCCCTGGTAGCGGCTGGTGATGAAAACAAAGGGGATCTTCAATTCCTGGAGTTCGTACAGATGACGCAGGTCCCCTTCCCCGTCCCGGGCCGGCACCAGGATGATGCCGTCAACCCCCCGCTTAATCATGGAATCTACGATGCGTTTTTCATTGGTTACTTTGTTATTGGAAATTCCCAGGGTCAGATTCATACCGCGCCGGTCCATCTCCTTTTGCATATTATAGGCCAGTTCACCGTAAAAGGGATTCAGGATGTCGGAGACGATCAGTCCTATGGCATTGGCTTTCTGATTGATCAGGCTGCGGGCGATCTGGTTGGGACGGTAGTTCAGTTTCGATACGGCATCCAGAACTCTTTTTTTAGTATTCTCATTGACGCCGGGCCTGTTGTTCAGGACCAGGGATACGGTGGCGGTGGATGTGTTGGCTAATTTTGCCACGTCTTTTATGGTACATCTCATAAAGCGACAACCTCCATTTTTAAAACGTTTTATATAAAATTATATTAATTGGTTTTTATAGGTTTGTCAATAGATATGATCCGGGTTTCCTGAAAAAGCTGTGAGTTGTCTGTCAGAAGAGGGGAGGGATTTTAAGCATTTTGCATAATTGTTCCGAGCGATTTTATATGATACTATGGATTAGTACAGGGATATCTGTAATGGGATAATATTGGAGTGGATGAGTAATATCGCTATTCTGTTTTCAAAAGGAGGAGGTGAGATTATGACAGAAGAAACAAGGTTGATTCTTGATAAAATTGGACAGCTAGATCAGCGTTTTAATGAAATGGATTGTAAATTCGATAAGATTGATCAGCGTTTTACCGAGATGGATTGTAAATTCGATTTGGTCGAGCAGCGCTTTACTGAGATGGATTGCAGATTCGATAAAATCGAGCAGCGCTTTACTGAGATGGATTGTAAATTCGATTTGGTCGAGCAGCGCTTTACCGAGATGGATTGTAAATTCGATTTGGTCGAGCAGCGCTTTACTGAGATGGATTGCAGATTCGATAAAATTGAGCAGCGCTTTACCGAGATGGATTGTAAATTCGATTTGGTCGAGCAGCGCTTTGCTGAGATGGATTGTAAATTCGATAAAATCGAGCAGCGTTTTACCGAGATGGATTGTAAATTCGATTTGGTTGCGCAGCGCTTTGCTGAGATGGATCAAAGATTTGATAAGGTTGAAAACCAAAACCATCATTTGGGTCAAAAATTAACGGATGTTCAATTAACTCTTGAAAATGATATAAATAAAAAAATCAGAATTATTGCAGAAGGTCATCTTGATTTAAACCGAAAATTGGACGACACATTGAAGTTCGGTAATGAAAACGAGATACTCCTCTTAAGGGTCACTGCCTTAGAGAATGATATGAGGCGAGTAAAAACAAAAACTGGATAAGTTGATTTTTTCCTTTCTAAGTTTAACAGCTTAAGATCAACAGCTTAAGATTGACTACTGATCTACAAACTTAGAAAGCAAAATTTAAAAGGAATCAAAAAGTACAGAACTAGGGTTCGTCCTGCACTTTTTCTGTTATGTCTTTTGATTATTATCTTTCCAGTTCCACCATTTCAGCTTTTCGGACTCAGGATTCTTCTCCGATGCATAATATACAGCGCAGCGGTATACGTAGAGCTGACAGCGGTCGATCTTACAGCCCTTCATCAGGCATTCCCGTTCGTACATTTCTTCCGGATCTGCATTTTTAAGCGACTCTATTGTAGTATAGCCCAGCATCAACAGATCTTTTTCCGTCTCTTTTCCCACACCGGGGATTTTTCTTAACTCACTCATCCACTGCTCCCCTGCCTTTCTGCCTTTCTCCATTTCACATATCCGCTGTTACACATGATCTACGTACTCTTTTTTCTGAGTTTTACTCTGGTCTGAATCAGTTCTTTTACATCCATCAGAATCTGCTCATCGGTCACATCGATCATCAGCCATCTGCCGCCATTGAACACATCGGCTCTGGCATATAAGTCCTGTACATAAGCAGTACAGGTATTCAGCAGCAGCTCCGCCTCTGAAGCTTCCTTTCTCCCGATCGAGATCATGCAGGTAAAGAAACCATCATCCGGGTATAAGGTACACAGCGCCCTGCTGCCTTTTCTATATTTTACATTCCAACCGGGCTTCCAAGAGCAGCGGCTGTATTCGATCTTTGGCGATACCTGATAGGTGTCTTCCAGATATTTTCTCAGGCGATACCAGCAGTCACTGTGGACAAATGCGTCGATTTGCTCCAAGTCCGGCTGATGATTCAAATCATACAAATTACACCATTCCATTTACCGACCTCCTATTTATTATGATACTTATTTTATCATATTAAACATGACAACAGTGTGTCATATTAGTTTCTATACAAACACAAGATACACAGAATATCATCTAATTTTTTTATACTCATATGGTTCTTTAACATACAAATACTATACTTTCGCACTCATATACTTCTTTTTCGTACTCAATTACTTTTCTTTCTCAATACCGTCACTGCCGCGTAATGCAATACCTGAAACTTTTCCGGTGCAATCTTTGCCAGCAGTTGATGGTGCTCCTGTTCAAAGGCAGTTATCTCATGTTCGGTCAAAGATGCTCCGATTCCCCTGCAGGCTTTCATTCTTCCATTCCAGGATTCACGCGTAAATGGCACGGCCACATCAAAGATGTCTCTTTGTTCCACTTCAAAATAGGTCTGATAAACATCCGGAATATCAATAGTATGGCGTTTTTCCCCGCAACCGGTCCAGTCCGGATTATATTTTAATACCAACTCTTCGCTTTGTCCCGCAACAGGGTCCTCATATGGGAGCCAAGCCATATAGAGCACCACAAATCTTCCTGACTGCTTCAATATACTGCTGATCTGGGGCGCAAGTATGGGATGGTCAAAATACGTAAAGCATTGGCAGGCCGTTACTATATCAAACGTGTCCGGCTGAAAATCTATTTTTTCTGCTGGAGTACAGATAAAGTCAATATCCATATTTCCGCTCTGAGACAGCATTTTCGCCTGTTTTATCTGGTTTTCCGCAATATCGATGCCGGTAAACTTTGCACCATATTGATATAAGTTTCTCGGCAGAACCCCTGTCCCTGTCCCGATATCAAGCACTATTTGGTCTTTGACACAGATCCCATTCTTCAGTAAATACTGATAAAATTCATCCGGGTAGATATCCCGGTATTTTGCATAGTCATTCGAAACCCTTCCCCAGTCAAACCCTTTTCCACCGTCTATATTTGCATTATTTATCATTCCCAGAACCTCCTGCTGATTATTTTATTATCTTCCTGAAGAATTCAGCGCCGTAGACCACCAGTACAGAATATGCCGTAAAATCCACGCGATATTCGGCAGCCCTGTCACATAGGCTTCTGAATCCGGCCAGTCTGCTTTCCACCCATTCTCTTCCCGGTTCAGTGCCAGACCTTTTTCCGCCGGCTTCCAATTCCTTCGCGCTCCTCAAGTCCGTTGAAGTGATAAATCAAAAGCTGCCAGGCAATATTAAGCTGATCCGACTGTTGGGCAATCAGTTCCTTAGCAATTTCCGGTATATACATATTTTAATTTTCTCTTCGCATGTTCGGCTATCTGATAGACTTTTTCTATCGGAGTGGGCTCCTTATCGATCATTTTCCATCTTGGGAAAAAACGGGTAATGTGGAGCGGGACGGCAGGGTCCAGGGCCGCAATCCATGTGAACATCTCATCCAGTTCAGCGCCGTCATTTTCTCCGGGAAGGATGAGGGTGGTCAGTTCTACATGGCAGTACTTTACAGCTGTTTGGATAAAGGATTTCACTGTCTCCAGATCTCCTCCCAGTTTTTGGTAGTATTCCCGGGTGAATCCTTTCAGGTCAATATTCATGGCATCGATATAGGGCAGCAGCTCTGCTTGTACCCATGGCTCTGCATATCCGTTGGTTACAAGGACATTTTTCATGCCCGCCTTCTGTATCAGGCGCGCTGTGTCCCGTACATATTCATAGCCGATACAGGGCTCATTGTAGGTATAGGCAAGGCCGAGATTTCTACGATTTTTTAAAGAAACGGCTTTTTCGGCCAATTTTTCCGGGGCCATAGGCAGCCACTGCGTCTGCGCTTCCCCCAGCATGGAAATTTCGCAGTTCTGGCAGAAGGGACACCGCATGTTACAGCCGAAGGAACCTACGGACAGAATATTACTCCCGGGATAATATCGGGCCAGCGGCTTCTTCTCGATAGGGTCCAGAGCCAGGCCCGTGAGCTTTCCGTAGTTCAGGCTTATCACATGGCCGTTCTCATTTCTTCTGGCCTGACAGAAACCAACCGAGCCTTCTTCGAGAAGGCAGTGATGAGGGCACACCTCACAGATAATCTTCATATTTCCTCCAGCGGCGCATTTACTGTGTCTTCCATTCAAGCTTTCACTCGTGCCTGATTACCTGAAAACGCTCTAAAGTAACATCCTGGCTGCCTGTGGGGATACCTGCTTTTTGCATCGCTATGGCCACCTGTTGTTCCGGAGTATCGACTCCTTCCAGATCAGGCAGCAAAAGCCCTCTCCTGGACCCTTTGCTGACGATTACTCCGTATCTTTTCACATCCAGTTCATAAATGGATGTGATGCGTTCCGGGGTGCCAAGAATGTCTACATGATATTCCAGGTCCGGCAATTCATCCGGCCTTATGAGATGGAATCTGGGATCTTTGCTACCGGCGCTTACGGCATTTTCTATAATTTCATGGGCTATATTTTCATATACCGGTCCTATCGTGCCTATGCATCCCCGCAGCTGTCCTGACTTATGGATCGATACGAAGGCACCGGCCCTGCAGTTATACATTTCCCGAGGTAAGTTTTCAGGTATGGGGAGGCGGCAGCCAGTGTTGATGTAGTACTCTAATGAATTTCTGGCCAGGGCAACATAAGGGTCTTCTTTCGTTTTCACCTTCCGGTTCTGATCCAGGAATCTCCGGTCTGGATCTTTACCTATCACATGATATGTGCAGACTCCGTAACCAACTCCGAAGGGCCCTTGATACGACAGTCTTTCCGTTTGTATCTGCAGACCGTCCAGGGCACCCGCCATGATAGTAAAGGAACGATGGCCGCACTCCCCCGCTTTGCTGCAAAAGTCTTCCGGAAATTCCAGCAGTTGGCCGAAGTCGGCCTTTTCCATGACTGCCATGATCTTATGATCATATTCCGGCCCTTCTTTGTGATAACCATAGGGCCCATCCTCTTTCAGGTAATGGGATAAATCTCCGCTGGCTACTATGGCTGTCTTACGATCAAGATAATCTGCTGTCCGTTGGATCGCTTGTCCCAGACGGTAATGCTCAGATAAGGGGAGTCCGGAGAGACCGATCGACACCAGTTTATAGTCTTGGTAATATTGGTTTACAAAATACAAGGGAACCATAGTTCCGTGGTCAAGCTTTCGTTCTCCTTCTCCCAGTGTACCCCAGGGTCCTTCCGTTCTTTCGCCCTCTTTACATAGTGCTTCAACGAAATCGGTATCACAGCCGGCCTCAATACTTACCTGTCCCGCCCGGAACTGAGCAAAATTGCCGGCAAGCTTTTTTTCCGGACGTATATGAAAATAGTCGCGGTACATGACGTTGTGCGGAGAAATGAGTAGGATCGTCTCCGGCTTAAGATCGGCGATTTCCTGGGCGACCTGGTGATAGGCAGTGACTGTTTCATTGATCTTATTCTGATCGCCTCTGCCTATTTCCGGGATGATCAGCGGAGGATGGGGGACCATGAATCCTGCAATTACCGGCATGTAAATCTCTCCTTTCCTATGTATCCGTAATATGTATGTTTCAATTGATGTTTATTTACGATTTCTGAATTTTGAATCATTTAATTTAGAATCATATAATTGAAATGTTGTATTTTATCTATCAATATCTTTTACGATATCATCAATTAATGCCATCATTACTTATGATATAGCTACATGTTATACTTTGATATTAAAATATGGTCACCTACTTCTCATATTGACTCTAATTCCACCCTTTTATTATTAGCTCTCTGATTCATAAATTATTAAACAACATAACGTTTCTCAGATATTTCTTTAGATACCTTATTTCTGCTGTTAAGCGATCACAGCTCTTCTCTTATCCTTTTAATTACTTCCGCATCAGCCGGAAGCCATGCTACACTATATAATTCTTCTTTTTTCAACCACTTTGCTGCCTCATGTTCTAGCAGCTCAAGCTTTCCACGAATAATACTGCACCAGTAACATCTCATAGATAAATGAAATGTCGGATAATCATATTCTATAATGCTAACTATATCATGAACTTGTATTTCAGTATTAAGTTCTTCTCTGATTTCACGTTTTAAGGCCTCCTGGGGCCGTTCACCTGGTTCAATCTTTCCTCCTGGGAATTCCCAACCACCTTTAAATTCACCATATCCTCGCTGCGTTGCAAATATCCTACCGTTATATTTTATTACAGCTGCCACAACATTTACTGTTTTCATAATTTTCCTTCACTATTTTTATCGACCCCAAGTCTATGTATGATTCAGGACAGCTCTTTTCTGCTCATAAGCCAATAATCTATTTAACCGCTTTACATTTTGTTTCGCGATATCTTCTAAAGTAATTCTTATAATCTCATCATCCAACACATGAACTTTTCTATGACAATTCGGGCAGATTGCAACTACATTATCAATCGTATCTCTCCCTCCGTCTGCTAGTCTTATAATATGATGCTCTTCCAAGTATGGTTCGTTATTTTTATCCTTAAAAGGTGCATCCGAACCACAAAACTGACATTTCCCTTCTGCAATACGTTTTATTAGTTCTTTCAGGTATGGATCTCTATAGTACACAGTTGTTTCCGCAGTCCTCGGCTCCTTATTATCACGATTTGTGTTAGCTCTTTTATTTAATTCACTATTGGATAAACTAACAACCATCTTCTCAAAATTATCTGTCATACAATCCATTACATTTAATACTGGTTTTACGGGAAATATCCACACACTTCTCATGCATCCCTCAACGTCCAACTGAGAAGCTTGATATGGTTTCTCCACAAGTTTCACAACTCCGCGATATGTATAGATTGCTTTTTCTAATACTTCAAATAAATGAACCTCTACACCATTTGTATTAGAGTCATAAAGTGTACGATTCTGGTTACCCTCTAAAACTTGATCTCCTTTTTTCCCCATACCCGTATAATATAAAATACCATTTTTCCATTCATCACGATATAATCCCTTTGTATGATCGGATACAATTACCAATGAACCGGTCTTCTTCGACCGGCGCATACCTCCCATATTTCCACATTGGAATAATACACGTAATTCTTTATTCGTTAGTTCATCGCCTATTGTTATCTCTGGATTGAACCCCATTTATACCAACTCCTTAATATCTAGAAACACTCTGATTATGTTATAGAAATAACTTATCCATATTCCTGCTTCAACCGCTCCTTATTTCATATGCAACAAGGCTTACTTCTACAGCCTTAACACATCATAGACCTTTTAGTGGTTCCACGATCGTATTGTATATGGATCGTCACAGCCTGGCTTTCTTTGATTTACTTGTCCCCTATTCTTCTGCATACACCTTCATAGCCGCCTCTTCTTCAAACTGTCTGGAATACAGCTCATAGTAGCTTCCCTTTTTATCCAGCAGTTCTGAATGCGTGCCCCGCTCGATGATCTTCCCATCCTTGACAACCAATATCAGATCTGCCTGGCGGATCGTCGACAAACGGTGTGCGATCACAAAAGAAGTATGCCCTTTCAACAGATGATTCGTAGCATCCTGGATCAGCTTCTCCGTCTGTGTATCGATCGAAGAAGTCGCTTCATCCAGAACAAAGATGGCAGGGTTGGCCAACACCGCCCGCGCAAATGAAATCAGCTGCTTCTCCCCTGTGGACAGCAGGCCTCCGCTCTCGCCCACATCGCTGTCGTACCCCTTCTCCATTTTCTCAACCACCTTGTCCGCGGACACACTCTTCGCAGCCTCTATAATCTCCTCATCCGACGCATCCAAACGGCCATATCTGATATTCTCCCGCACAGTACCGGAAAACAGATGGGGATTCTGCAGTACATAACCAATCTGGCTGTGAAGCCACAGCTGCGACCGTTCCCGGTAATCCACACCATCGATCAATATTCTTCCCTTTGTGGGTTCAAAGAACCTTCCCACCAGATTCACAAGGGTAGACTTCCCAGCCCCCGTCTCACCGACGATCGCCACATTCATCCCGGAAGGCACATGTAGATTAAAATGTTCCAATACATATTCCTTACCGTCCGGATACATAAAGGAAACATCCTCAAACACGATATCCCCCCGGATCTTTTCCCAATTATCCCGCTTCGGCGCAAAGGCATCTCCGTACTTCAAAAGCACATCGGGACGGTCTACTACATTTGGCTCCTGTTCTAAAAGATCCGTCACCCGCTCAATATTCGCCTGACAGGAAATCAGATCAGCCAGCAGTCTGGCCAGCTGCTGGATCGGTTCAAAGATGACAACCGCATAAGAGATAAATACAGACAAAGTACCCAGTTGAATGAGGTTATCCCGCACCATATAGCCACCCTTTGCCAGCACAACCGCCGAAGCTACAGAACTAAAAAACAAAATGGCTGGAATATAGACCGCGTTCAGTTTTGCTGAACGGATGGACGCATGGCGCATATCCGAAGTCTTTTCAACAAAACGTTTCTCATTGTCCTTTTCTATAACCATACTCTTTGACGTCTTCACTCCGGTAATGCCCTCATTGTAAGCACTGGTAATCTGGGAATTGATCCGTCTTACCTTCCGGTTCCATTTTAAAATCCGATTCTGGAAATACACCGTCAGCAGAGCGATACACGGCACAATCATGATAATAATCAGAGCCAGCCTGGCATTCAAAATAAACATGATTCCAAACACGCTGACAACATAAATCAGAGCCCAGAACATATCCACCAGCCCCCACGCGATCATTCCCGCGATTCTCAGGGTGTCACTCATCACACGGGCATGAATATATCCCACAGGCGTTGTATTATAATAGGAAAAGGATAACCTCTGCAGATGCTGGAACTGTGCCCTCTTCAGATCTTTTCCCACATTCATCTCTATGATGGTCGCCGCACGCACAGATACATAGACACAGACCGTCTGCGCTGCAATAACTAAGATGTATACCAGTGCAAATACGAAAAGCCCATCCATACGATCCGGAATAATAAAATGATCAATGGCATAGCTTTGGAACAGCGGCACTAGGATATCCACTCCCGCAAGCAGAATATTAAGTCCCAGTGTAATTGCGAAAAACCGTTTATATGGTTTAAAAAACGGAGATAATTTCATCCAGATCCGGAAGCTGAAAGGATTGTTATATTCTTGTTCTTCATAGGCTGCCATCTGTCATCCCTCCATCTTCTCTCTGTCATCACGGCTCATCTGTATTTCATAAATCTTGTGGTAAATTCCATTTCGTTGTATCAGCTCCCCATGGGTCCCGCATTCTTCTATTTTCCCCTGATGCAGAACCATGATCTCATCCGCCCCCATCAAAGATGTCACTCTGTGGGATATCAGGATAACGGTTGCTTCCTTCATATGTTCTTTCAGCGCCCGACGGATATTATAATCTGTCTGAGAATCTACTGCCGATAAAGAATCGTCAAATACCATAATCGGTGCTTTCTGAAGCAGCATTCTGGCTATAGCAATCCGCTGCTTCTGCCCTCCTGACAAGGTGACTCCCCGTTCTCCCACCAGTGTGTCATAACCGTCAGGAAAACTCATAATGGCCTCGTCGATACACGCGATCTGTGCCGCATACCGGATCTCATCCATCGATGCCTCTGGTACGGAAGCCGCTATATTTTCCCGGATCGTTCTGGAGTATAAAAACGGCTCCTGCAATACCATTCCAATACTTCTCCTGAGCTCCTCAATCGGAATATCTTTGATTTCCCTTCCGCCAATGCAAATACTGCCCTTGTTATCCTTAAGCTCATACAGCCTTGAGAGAAGCTGGATAACCGTAGACTTCCCGCTTCCCGTTCCGCCTAAGATCCCAAATGTCCTGCCTTCGGGAACTGTGAATGATATATCCCGGAGTACCTCCTTTCCTTCCTCATACGCAAAAGATACATGCTGAAAAGAAATATCATACATGGGTACTTCAGATGTCGATGCGCCATATCTATATGCCTCATCCACTTTTTTACTGTCTATCCCGCACTTCTCTTTCTTACTATCTATCCCGCATTTCTCTTTCTTACTATCTCTCCCGTACTTTTCTTCCTGAGAGCGAATGATATAATCCACACGTTCAAAAGAGACTCCCGCTTTACTCATATCCGAAAGGATACGCCCAAGGCCGCGGATCGGCCACACAAGCGTAGAATTGTAAGCGGCAAATGCGATAAATTCTCCAACTGATATAAAACCGTTTACCGCCTCCACCACTCCGAAAATAATCACCGCAACCACCTGCAGCCCTGTGATCAGATCGCCAATCCCCCAATAGACACCCGATAATGTTCCCAGGCGGATCCACAGCTTCGCGAAGGCATTATTTTTCTCGTCAAACCGCTCCATCTCAAACTGCTCCCGGCCGAACGCCCGCACTACACGCACCCCTGTGGCATTCTCCTGCACAACCGTGGAAAGTTCTCCCTCCGCTTCATCGGCGGTGGTGAAGCGCTTCGCTATTAATTTATAGAACACCGTCGAATATACGATTACAATCGGTACAAACAGCAAAACGACGCAGGATAGTTTCACATTCATGGAAAACATCATCACAAAAGATGTGATCACAAGGAATGCGGTACGGAACACCTCCAGAAGCTGAGTGACTACAAAGCCACGGATCACCTCCACATCGGAAGTGCAGCGTTGAATAATATCTCCGGTCTGGTTCCTGTCATGCCACTTCATCGGAAGTTTTTGTGCGTGGGTAAATAAAGTATCTCTTAGATTTTTAGCAAAATTCTCCCCCGCTATTGCTGTATTGGTACGGCTGATATAGGTGAAGATGCCGGAAGCTACCGCCACTGTCACAATCGTCATTGCCAATATCCAGAGGTTATCTGAAAGGTAGGTTTCTTTATTCCCACTGAGTACCTCATCAATGCTGAAGCGGAAAATCTGCGGTGTAAGAGCATTTAATACGGTGGATATTAGGGACGCAGCTACCGCTACCGCAAAATAGGCTTTAGAGCCATGTAGGAATCTTAATATCAGGTTTAGTTTTCTATATTTTGTCGTCGTTATTTTCTTCATTTTTTACCTATACGGCATAATCCGTTTAAAATAGTCTCCAAAGATACTCCGGCTGTAATAACACACCGGAATCCACATAATTCATTATACAATCGAGATATGGAACTGTCTCATCAGAGAATATTCACACATCTCCTTCCGTATATTCTAATCTATGATCCTGGCACCATGTAATCGCCAGTTTTCTGTAATATTTCGTCTAAAAATCATACCATTGTCCTAAAATTCCCATTCATTATGACTTCTAATTTTACTTTCATAATAGTCTGCCTCCTGTCTTTCATCAACAAATGTGTATATATTTTAATTTATGCCTATTCAAAAACTATTACTTCAACTTGATTTTTTTCACTGTTTATTTAAGTAAGTATAGCATGAGGATATGGAAATGTCATTAGCCGGAAAGGTTCCTTATTCTTTCCAAACAACGTTTTCTAGCAGGTTTGTTCTTAACTACAACATTTAATTACAAGGGCTCCGCTAATGTGAATAAATAGTTTAGCGAAACCCTATATGTTTTATAAAACCCCTGTATTGTATCATACGTTTTGATGTTCCCTAATAGATTTCCAAACAACACATAACCATTTTTATAGAATAACTTCTTCAGTCCCGCATAAAATCAAGGTTTCATTAAGTCCCGACAGACGGTTTCGACATTCCTGTAGATTTCTATTTTACACTACACAGGGGATATATTTCGCATATTTAGGTAATGATTTACCCCTGCGCACTCAATAATTAAACTACCTTTATTTTTCCATCTGAAGCCAAAAATGTTTCTAAAGTTGAAACAGCCGCACTTTCTTCAGACGAACGTTAAGAGTGAGTTGAAATATGGCGTCTGATTAAATCACTATTGTTTAAACACAAAATGGTAACCTCGTTTTAAATATCATTTGAACTTCCACTATTTTTTAGTCCGTACTAATTCGACACAAACCTCGCAGTGTGGTGAGTGGATAATAATAATGGCGAAAACATATAATTCTCCCTTAGTGGAAACCTTTCGTCAGAATCCTAATAATTATTTTTTCCCTCCAACTTATCTAATTCCCCTATACTCTCTAAAAAATGACATTCCACCGGAGATAATATATATTCCTGATTTCTTTTATACTTTTCATACTCCAAATGTGCTTTCTCTAATGCTTGCTGATGTGTTACTTTCCCTTTTGTTGTTAATATATCTCGTCTGGTCATCCTAAGGTAATCATCAATCGTCTCCAGCCAGTCTTTCATATACATTGGTTCCTGATTTAAAGCATGTACCTCTGCAATATCCAAATATGCCGCGACAATTTTATTGAGTGCATCCAACTCTTTTTCATCAAGATAATTTTTCGCCACTTCTACATCAGAGCGTTTTATACGGTTGCCGCTCCATGTAGTCAGCCCCATATTATCTTTATCCGCATCTGCCCTTTGGTAAATCACCTCTGCCGCAGTATGCTTATGTGCTGCCCAATGCATTTTATTCTGCACCTGTTTAAAAAACAACACTGAACTTTCAGCCTTAGGATTGTAGTCAATACTGGTCGCATAGATTTCCAGAACTTTTCGCCAAAATACTTTTTCTGAAGATCTAATATCACGGATACGTGATAATAGTTCTTCAAAATAATTGCCGCCTCCAAGGTTCTTCAAGCGATCATCATCTAAGGCAAACCCCTTTTTCATATATTCTTTTAAAATATTCGTGGCCCAGATTCTGAATTGTGTTCCTCTAAGGGACTTTACACGGTATCCGACCGAAATGATCACGTCAAGATTATAGAAATCAATCTGTCGTTCAACAGTTCTATTTCCTTCTTTTTGAACCGTTGCAAATTTTGCAACAGTTGCTTCCGCCAATAACTCACCTTCTGAAAAAATATTTTTGATATGCCTGGATATTGTAGACTTATTCTTTTGAAATAGCTCTGCAATCTGATCCAACGAGAGCCATACTGTGTCATTATCAAATGTAACTTCAACTTTAGTGATTCCGTCTTCAGTTGTGTACATTAAAATACTTGATTTTTCCAAATTTCTTCTCCCCTCAAAAAATTTGATAGTAATTATTTCACATTTTCCTAATAATCATAAATATAATATTCCATTCAAATTCGTCCACAAATATTGACCGAATACAGTAGCATAAATATATTTATAATTACCTATAAGATAAATTTGACTTTGTTCTTGCATTCTTGCTAATTCTCTACTGACACTCTGTTTTGCATTTTCTTTTATCTGTTTGAGTTTTTTGGATTCTAAATTTATTCCCTTACCAACTACATCATATATGATAGAAGAAAATATATTAATAACTACAGAAACAATTAATCCATTCATATTATTATTTCCTCCTAATATCTATTAATCAATTTTATGCACCTACTTTATAGAACCAAGCCTATTTTCGACATAATTCCACGCAGACTTCACAGTGCACCGTCCCCGGAAACATATCCACCCCGCCAGCCTTAACCACCCGGTACCCTCTCTCCTGCAGCACCACCAAATCCCTAACCAAACTACTAGGCTTACAAGAAATATACACCAACCTCTCCACCCCAAAATCAATAATCTTCTCCAACGCCTTCGGATGAATCCCATCCCTGGGCGGGTCCAGCACAATCAGGTCCGGCTTCTCCGCGATCTCATCCACCACCTTCAGCACATCCCCGGCAATAAACTCGCAATTCTCAAGCCCATTCAGACTGGCATTCACCTTAGCCGCCTCCACAGCCTCCTCAACGATCTCCACACCAATCACCTTCTTCGCCACCGGCGCCATCATCTGAGCGATCGTCCCCGTGCCGCTATACAGATCAAAGAGCACTTTATCCTTCGTATCCCCCACATACTCCCTGGCCTTCTCATACAGGACCTCAGCCCCCAGTGAGTTCGTCTGGAAGAATGAAAACGGCGATATCTTAAATTTCATCCCCAGCAGCTCTTCATAAAAATAATCCTTCCCATACAGCACTTCTGTCCCATCATCCCGGATCACATCCGCCACACTCTCGTTCACCGTATGCAGAATTCCAGCGATCTTGCCCTTCAGCTCCCCATCCCGTTCGATCTTCAGCAGTCCATCCTCCCATTTCCGGATCCCGGCCACCTCCCCGGCAGCTGTAACCAGATCCACCAGGATCTCCCCGGTCTTAACCCCTTTCCTCACCAGCAGATGCCGCAAGCATCCACTGTGACTCATCTTATGATAAAACTGCGTCCCTGCCTCCCGGAATACCTCCAGACTCCACCTTAAGATCTTCCGAAAATCCTCATCCACAATCCGGCAGCCATCCACCGTCACGATATCATAGAAACTCCCCCGTTTATGCATCCCAAGTGCAAGCGGACCGTCCTTCACCTCATCGCCAAATGAGAACTCCATCTTATTCCGATAACCGAACTGCTTCGGGCTTCCTAAAATCCCCTCGAACTCATAATCCTCACAGACCCCATCCAGAAGTTCCTTCACCTGTCCCTCTTTTATCTTCAGCTGCTCCTCATAAGGCAGCGTCTGATAATTACATCCACCGCACACTCCATAATGCCCACAGGCCGCATCTATCTCCATCGGGGAACGCTCCACCACATCCAGAAGCCTCCCCTCACATTTTCCTTTTCTAATCTTATTCACAGCGAACCGAACGGTCTGACCAGGAATTGCATTTTTCACAACAGCCCGCTCCCCATCCGATATGACAATTCCTTTATTCGGAAACATTACTTTTTCAACTACGCCCTCACAAATCTGTCCCTTTTTCATACGAATCCTCCAACAGTGCTTATATCATGCCCTTTTCATTTATCATACACATCTATTTATCATACACATCTGTTTATCATACACATCTTCAACAAATAAAAAGGCTGCTTTTAAAGGCAGCCTCTCAAACTCGCTTCTGTACTTTATTCCCCTGCCGGCTCGTCATCTTCGTCATCGAAGAAATCGTCATCCAGGTCATCATCAAAATCATCTTCAAAGTCTTCCAGATAATCGGGAGTGAAGAAACGGTAAACTGCGTATGCGATCGCCGCAACTGCTGCTATCGCTCCGATAATCGCCAGTACCCAAAGCACCGTATTTTTGCTCTTATCTTCTTCCTTCTTGTGTAACAGCTCGTTTAATTTCGTTGTAGCCAATAAGTCTTCCATTTTGTTTTTTCCGCACATGCCTACACACGTCCTTTCTTTTTTATTGTTCCATGTTGGAACATAATGGAGCCGTTTGGAAACAAAGTTTCCGAAAAGTCTGCTTCCTTCCGGGATCCTTATACGGCAAAATCCATCTTCTCATCGGAATTATTATACCACGAGTTTTCCGTTTTTACTATAGTTTTATACCTTTATTTAACATTACTGTAAACCTTTGCTTAGTACAAGCTGATCTGTAAACAGGAATGTCCTTACCGCAAAACCTTTCACTGAGTATAAATATCGTAACCGTACAGCTAAGAATACTTTATAGAACAGCTTTGCTGCGCCCCCGCCCGAAGGGCATGCATTAAGGGATACTGTACAATATATCCTTCCATGGAGCTTTATTTTTACACCAGCTCTTTAAAACGATCGTAAAATAGTATACCCAATTACATCTTTTTTAATTTAGCAAACGAAGCAAACATCTTTTTCCGCCCCGCGCTTTCAAAATCCACGGTAACCTCATAATCCTTGCCGCCCTCGACGATAGCCGCCACCACACCGCGTCCAAATTTGATATGCTGCACCGTGTCACCAACGCCGTAATCCAGCCCCTCCGATTTTTTAACCGTGAACTGCCTTGGCTCGAACGCCTTCGATTTAAACGCCGTTTTCGCCGCGGCATAAGCCGCGTTCTTCTGTGCTTCCTTGACCTTATCCGTTTTATATCCAGCCGTTTCCATCAGTAACGACGGCACTTCCTTAATAAACCGGGAAACCGGATTATACTGTACCTCGCCCCGAACCAATCTCTGCCTGGCACACGTCAGATACAGCGTCTTCATAGCCCGCGTCATGCCCACATAGCAAAGCCTGCGCTCCTCCTCGATCTCCTTCTCCGGATCATCCGAATGAAGAGACATATAACTCGGGAACAGACCTTCCTCCATACCAGTCAGATACACATTGGGAAATTCAAGCCCTTTCGCACTATGTAAAGTCATCAGCACCACATAATTGCTGCCTTCCTCCAGACTGTCGATATCCGCCACCAGCGCCACTTCTTCCAAAAATCCGCTGAGCGTAGGTGATTCCGCGCTTTCCTCATAGGAAACCACCTTATTGACCAGCTCTTCGATATTCTCGATCCGCCCCTGGGCCTCTTCCGTATCCTCCGCTACCAGATCCCGGACATAACCGGTCTCATCGATAATCTCCTTCAACAGCTCCGATACGGACAAGAACGGAACTTTACCGCGCAGCGTCTGGATAAATAGTACAAACGGCTTCACTTTTGAAGCGCTGCGGCTAAGCGCCGGAATCTCTTCCGCCTGCTTCAGCGCGTCATAAAAACTCAATTCATGTTCATCCGCATAATCCTGGATACGCCCCAGCGTAGTCGCACCGATCCCCCGTTTGGGGACATTGATAATCCGCCGCACCGCCAGGTTATCCAACGCATTATCGATCGTCTTCAGATAAGCCAGCAGATCCTTGATTTCCTTCCTGGCATAGAAGTTCACGCCGCCTACCAGCTTATACGGGATTCCCGCAAAAACCAGTTTCTCTTCAAACACACGGGACTGGGCGTTCGTCCGGTACAGCACAGCACAGTCACTGTACTCTCCTTCCCCCTCCCGCACTTTGGAAGCGATATCACCTACCACGAACTCTGCTTCCTCGAAGCTGGTCTGGAACTGATGAAAGAGAATCGGCGTGCCTTCCTCATTTTCCGTCCACAGGGTTTTGGCTTTCCGGTTCGCGTTATTCCGGATCACTTCATTGGCCGCGTTCAATATATTCTGCGTAGAGCGGTAATTCTGCTCCAGCTTTATAACTTTCGTATCGGCAAACGCTTTTTCAAAATTCAGGATATTTTCAATATTCGCTCCCCGGAACTTATAGATGGACTGATCATCATCACCCACCACACATAGATTGTGGTACTTCCGGGCCAGCAGATGGATCAGCTGGAACTGAGCCCCGTTGGTATCCTGATATTCATCTACCATGATATACCGGAACCGCTCATGATAGTAGTCCAGCACATCCGGGCAAGTCTGGAACAGCTCCACTGTCTTCATGATCAGGTCGTCGAAATCCAGCGCATTGTTGCTTTGCAGCTGCCTCTGGTATTCCTTATAAGCCTCCGCGATCTTCTTCTTGCCAAAGTCGCCCAGCACATTCAGCTCGAATTCCATCGGATTGATCAGCTCATTTTTCGCCGACGAGATAGCCGCCAGCAGAGAACGTTCCTTGTAAATCTTCGTGTCAATATTTAACTTCCGGCATACTTCCTTCATCAGGCTCTTCTGGTCATCCGAATCATAGATGGTAAAACTGGTGCCGTACCCGATCCGGTCTATATAGCGCCGCAGAATCCTCACACATAAGGAATGAAAGGTGCTCACCCAGACACTATCCGCGCCGAATCCCACCAGATGATCCACCCGTTCCCGCATCTCACCCGCCGCCTTGTTGGTAAAGGTTATAGCGAGGATATTCCATGGATTCACGTGCTGTTCCTCGATCAGGTAAGCGATCCGATGGGTCAGGACCCTCGTTTTCCCCGATCCGGCCCCGGCCAGGATAAGAAGCGGTCCCTCCGTATGGAATACCGCTTCCTTTTGCTGCTCATTTAATGTATCATAAATACTCATATCGTACCGCCTGTCGTCCTCATTTTCTTTTGACTGTAATGACAATATATCAAACCCCAATCGTATAACGTTAAATCAACTTCTGCCCGCAGTTCGGACAAAAATTCGCGCCGTTCGTCTTCGTTCCGCAATTCGGACAGAAATTCGGAGCCGCGCCGTTTCCTGACTGACCAGAATTACCCTGCTGTCCGGCATCCCCGAATTGCCCCTGGCTCATGCTCTGCCCCATCTGATTGACCATCTGCTGCCCCATCATCATGCCCATCTGCAGTCCGACCATATCGGAAGCCGGATTTCCTCCGTTCTTCCCATTCGCCATGGCATCCACCATCCCCATCTGGGTATAGCGGTTCATATCACCGACCATACTCTGGGACGCCGCCTTCTCGGCCATTTTTTGTACCTGCTCCGGATACGAGAAGCTGGAAATAGCAAATCCGGTGATGCCGATCCCTATTTTCTGCATTTCCATATCCAGATCTTCACAGATCCCCCTGGAAATATCAAACGCGTTGGCCTGCAGATTAAACATATCCTTGCCTTCCCGCACGATCCACTTCATCAGCACCTGATCCAGCATGGAGGTAACCCGTTCTTTCACCTCGTCGATCGTAAACAGAACCTTCACCCCGGCGATCTTCTCGATCAGCACCAGCGCGTCCGCCACTTTGCAGTTAAAAGTGCCAAAAGCCCTGATCGGCATTCCGCCGGGCAAGCCCGGAGCCGGAATATTGATCGCGTTTTTCGTGCCCCATTTTACGGTAATCTCTTTCGTGTTGATAAATAAAACCTCGGCCCGCATACCGCTGTTGAATCCGAAACGGAAACCTTTCAGCGTCGACAGGAACGGAACGATCTGGGTCTCCACATCAAAGCTGCCCTCGTCCTCGAACACACCCTCTACTTTTCCGTTAAACATGAAAATGGCATCCTGCCCCTGGCGGATAATCAGTTTGCTGCCTTTCTTGATTTCGTCGTTTTTCCATTTCCAAAACAGGACGTCGTCCCGGTATTCTTCCCATTCTACTACATTTGATAACTGATTGCTAAATAATCCCATCCGTTCAATCCTCCCAGTGGATTTTGAAAAGGATGTCCCGTACAGACATCCTTTCGTGTGAAATGAAACTCCCGGCCTTCCCGTACTGCGTGTTCCACAGCGATACATCCTCTTCGCTGCGGATCTTATTTATAACCCCAGCTTAGCCTTCAGCGCCGCCATCTCATCGTCAATCGCCGGGTCGGAAGAGGAAGGGCTGTCATATTTGCTCATAAGATCGTCAATGTCATTGTCCGCGGAGCTCTCGTTTAATTCCGCCATCGCATTGGCTTCATCCAGCATCCGGTTCGCTTTTGCTTCCATCCTCCCAAACGCGGATAACGTGTCGGAAGCCTTATTGGCACTGGCACCCAGTTCATTTAATTTCTGCTGCGTTTTGGCCACTTTCATTTTAGCCTTGATCGTATCTCTTCTCGCATTCAGATCATTGATGTCAGTGACCAGCTTGTCATGCATATTCCGCATCTTCGCCGCGTTCTCAGCCGCCATCCGGTAACTCTGCTCCAACGTGTTCTGTTTTTCTGTCAGGGCTGCCTTCTTGGCCAGGAATGTCCTGGCGTCATTCTCGCTGCCGGCCATCAGAGCCTTTTCCGCGTAGTTCTGCATCTTGCCGGCTTCTGCTTTGCATTCATTCAGTTCTCTGAGGGCGCGCTTTTCCTCTGCCATCACAGCAGCGGTCTCCGCTTTCACCTTGCCCAGATCGCTCTCTGCCTCCCGCAGATACTGATCGATCATCTTCTCCGGATCCTCTGCTTTATCTAATAACGCGTTGATATTCGCAGACATAATATCTCCGAATCGTTTTAAAATTCCTGCCATTTGATTATCCTCCTTATGCGGTGTAAGAATTACATTTTCTCAATTATAATACAAAACCCTCCACATGTCACGGTTTTAAAACAAAAATTAGCAGTCTGGAAAATATCAGCCTTAGCTCCTTTCGGCAGTCCCCTCCCACAGAAGCAGCTATAAAACAGCCGCTAAATACTCCTGGCGATAAAAATAATAACAAAATCCGACTTTTACTTGCCATCTAGTTTTCAATACTATATAATGTGTTTTGTAGAGTTAGATTAACCCGGTGTAAACGCGGTACAGGAGGTCAAAATGACAATTGATACGAATGATATGCTGAACAGTATTCTGGAGAGCTTGTCACGTATAAGTTATATAAAATTAGAAGACATACCCAATATTGAATTATATATGGATCAGGTTACTACTTTCATGAACAGCCACCTCGCCTCATCCAAGCGGAATCCGGATGATAAGATTCTGACTAAAACCATGATCAATAATTACGCGAAAAACCAGCTGCTGCCCCCTCCGGAGAAAAAGAAATACTCCAAGGAACACCAGCTGCTGTTGATTTTCATTTATTACTTCAAAAATATTTTGACGATTCAGGATATTCAGGACCTTCTGGCTCCCATCACCCGTGAATTTTTCCATCCGGGCCAGGATTCCGGCGAATATGACATCAAATCCATTTATCAGGAAGTATTCAGCCTTGAAAAGGAGCAGATCGATATCCTGAAACAGGATATCATCGATAAATTCAAGCAGGCCCAGGCAACCTTCCCCGAGGCAGAAGAAAAAGACCAGGCGTTTCTGAGAACTTTCTCCTTTATCTGCATGCTGAGTTTTGATGTCTATGTCAAAAAGATGATTATAGAAAAATTAATCGATTCTCTCCCAAAGGAAAATGGGAAAGACAAAAAATAAGTGCTCATAGCTAAAAAATAATAAAAAACAGCGGAAAGTGAAATTTTATGACGTGATGTCATAAAGCATTTCACTTCCCGCTGTTTTCTATTCCGGATGTTCTGGCGGCAGCTTCATAAATTCCCGCTTCCTTTTTGAGGATAACATCTTTTACTCTTCATCCATTCTCTCAAACACCATGTCATACCCATCGTTCCCATAGTTCAACGAACGGTTGACCCGACTGATCGTAGCGGTTGATGCTCCGGTCTTTTCGGCGATTTCCAGATAGGTCTTGTGATCCCGGAGCATTTTAGCTACTTCAAAACGCTGGGATAACGACAACAGCTCATTGACTGTGCAGACATCCTCAAAGAACGTATAGCATTCTTCTTTGTCTTTCAAGCTTAAGATCGCTTCAAATAAATGGTCAACGGCTTCAGTTCTGATCTTTTTACTCATGACCGCATATGCTCCTTTACAAATAGTCCTTATCTGTTATTTTAGCACAGTGAAATTTTAAAGTCCAGAAGGTTCATACAAATATTTCCACTTTTTGAAAAAGCCTTTGAATGATACAAAGTTTGTATCTTCCGCGCTGTTACCTGTTTTTATACTTATTCGCAAATTCCTTAAGAGCCTCAACTGACCGGTTCAGGATCAGCTCCTCCGGAAAATCCGTCTCCCGGAACAGCGCTTCAGCAAAACTGTGATTGCCTACGTCGGTGTCGAAATGGGCGTCGCTTCCTACCACTACAGGCACGTTGTACTGACGGCAGTATTTCAGCATTTCCACATCGAATTCTTTCGCGTCCACTCTGGAGTTGCCGGGGCGCAGGGAACTTTCATTTACTTCCAAAGCCACATGGCGTTCCCGGGCCGCCCGGACCAGAGACTCGTAATCTATGGGGTATCTGCGGTCGTCCGGATGGCCGATGATATCTATGCAGGGGTTCTTCATTGCGTTGATGTAGGCGGCCGTATTTTCCTCCCTGGTTCCCGGAGCGGTGCAGGGGGTGTGAAGGCTGGCGATGTTCAAGTCCATCTTTCGAAGCAGACGGTCTTCCATGTCTACACGGCCGTTATAGTCCAGAATGTTCAGCTCTACACCGAATAACAGTTCCACTCCGTACAGTTCCCGGTCTACGACCCGGATATTGCTGAAATAAAACTCGTGGCAGCTTCCTGGCATCATTGGGCCGTGTTCTGTGATCCCCAGTAATTCCAGTCCTTTTTCCGAAGCCGCTTTTGCCATCTCCCGAATCGTGCAGTACGCATGTCCGCTGGCGACTGTGTGGGTATGAGTGTCTAATACATAATTCATGCTGTTTCCTTCTTTCCTGATTGCCATAGACGACGTTTATTTTGCCTTACAGCGGCGGGTGCGCAGATGTTCTTTAAAGCGCTCCACAGACCCGTTTAAGACAAGCTGATCCGGAAACTGCAGTTCCCGCAGCAGCGCCAGCGCATAGCTGTTGTTTCCCACGTCCTCACGGCAATGAGCATCGCTGCCGACTGCGATGGGAACCTGATAACGGATACACAGTTTCAGCATCTCTTTGTCATTTTCACAGGCGTCCTTCCTGGAACTGTCCGGGCGCAGCGAGCTCTCGTTAAGCTCCAGCAGTACGCCGCATTCCTTCGCCGCCTGCACGATGGCCTCATAATCGACCGGATAGCGGCCGTCATCGGGATGACCGATCATGTCCACATAGGGATTGCGCATCACGCGGATATACGCCTGGGTATTCTCCTGCCTTGAGCTGGGCGTGATACAGGGGGTATGGAGGCTGGCGATGTTCAGATCCAGTTCCCGCAGGGTCTGATCCGGCAGGTCCACCTGTCCTGACGTGTCCAGAATATTCAGTTCCGCGCCCAGCAGAAGCTCGACACCGCACACGTTCCGGCTGGCCAGCTTTAAGCTGTTAAAATAATATTCTTTACAGACTCCCGGGGATTTCGGGCCGTGCTCCGTGATGCCGAGCAGCCGGATTCCCCGCTGAGCAGCTGTGGCGGCCATCTCCCGTATAGTGTTCTTGGCATGGCCGCTGGCCAATGTATGGGTATGAGTATCCAATACGAAATTCACGATTGTTTCCTCTTTTCTGAATCTATCGTTGATAAACCTTGCTACGAATAAAACTTTAGCTGACTTTTTACATTCTGTCAAATAAATTCGCACATTTTCTGTCCCACGCTAATATAATATACTGTTCAAATTTTAGGAGGAATCATATGAAAAAGAAATGGTTGTATCTGTTACTTGCTGCCGTGTTGCTGGTGACATCATTGGCCGGCTGCGGTTCAAAGTCCGACAAAGGCGGCGGAGGACTTACGAAAGTCACGCTGAACGAAGTTGCCCACTCGATCTTTTACGCTCCGATGTATGTGGCCATCGAAGAGGGATATTTTAAAGACGAGGGCATCGACCTGGATCTCGTATGTGGTTTTGGTGCCGACAAGACCATGACCGCCGTTATCTCCGGTGAAGCGGATATCGGCTTCATGGGATCGGAATCTTCGATCTACGTGTACAATCAGGGCAGCGAAGATTACATGGTTAATTTCGCCCAGCTCACACAGCGGGCCGGGAATTTCCTGGTGGCCAGACAGCCCATGGATAACTTTTCCTGGAATGATATCAAAGGTAAGAACGTGCTTGGCGGAAGAAAAGGCGGTATGCCTCAGATGGTCTTCGAGTATATCCTGAAGAAAAATGGCATTGATCCAGCCACGGACCTGAACATTGACCAGAGTATCGACTTCGGTTCCACCGGTGCGGCCTTCTCCGGCGGCCAGGGCGACTATACCGTGGAATTCGAGCCATCCGCCACACTGCTGGAGCAGCAGGGCGACGGCTATGTCGTAACCTCCCTTGGGGTCGACAGCGGCTATGTTCCCTACACCGCTTACAGCGCGAGAAAAAGCTATATCGAACAGAATCCGGAAATCATTCAAAGCTTCACTAACGCGCTCCAGAAAGGGATGGATTTCGTACAGTCCCATACCCCGGAGGAGATCGCCAAAGTGATCGCTCCCCAGTTTGAAGATACGGATCTGGAGACAATTACCACCATCGTCAATCGGTATTACAGCCAGGATACCTGGAAAGCGGACCTTATTTTCCAGGAAGACAGCTTTACCCTGTTACAGAATATCCTGGAAGAAGCCGGCGAACTGTCCCAGCGGGTACCGTACGCCGACCTGGTTACCACGGAATTTGCTGAGAATGCGGTAAAATAAATCTGCATTATTTTTCATAAGATCCGGGAAACGGTGAGTAACAGATACGATGAACAAAGGTTTCTGACTCCGTCGAAGAGGGGCAGGGCCGCTTGACCAGAGCGCCCTGCCCTTTTTTCCGCAAGCGGAAAGCTATGCGCATGACAGGCGCAGCCCGCAGGAAACAGCCAGTTTCATATAATTGTCCGCGTTACTGATTCCATAATCCGTCAGGTCATTGGAATGCCAGACCTCCTCGTTCATACTGTCCGCCCCGAAGAAGAACTGGAGGAACTTTATATTTCTGAATCTCGCAGCTGCCAGAAGCGCGGAATATTCCATATCGACCGCAATGCACCCCTCTTCTTTTCGTTCGCTGATGATTTGTATCGTTTCCCTGTATATGGCATCCGTTGTCCAGATCTTCCCTGTTACGTAGGGCCACCGAAGTTCCTCCAGGCTGGACTGAAGAATCTCATTCATCTTAGGGTCAGGGACCAAGTCATCTTCCGGGGCCGCGTAATGATAGCTGGTCCCCTCATCCCGGACCGTACCGCTTGGTACGATGATCCGGTTCCGGACGACAGCATCATTCAATACACCGCAGCTGCCGAAAAACACAAACTTATCAGCCCCCATGGCTATGACTTCTTCCATCTCGCATACACTGGCCGGCGCGCCTACCCGCGAACAGTACAGCGCAAAGTCTCTGCCCGCGCAGCGGATCCTGTAGATAGGATTGAGGCCATTTGCCGATACAAGATTTGTAATCACTTCCGCATTCATTAATGCTGCTGTTTTGTCTATTATCTTTTTTGAAAATGTTGTGATGCAGATGTCTGGAAAATCCTGGATTGGTTTAATGATATCAACAGGATTAATCAGGGCCTGATTTCGATTTCTTTCATATTCTTTGCTGATTCCTTCTCCCGGATATTTGCCAGCAGCCGACTGGCGGTAAAAAATAGGCGGCATGTTTTCACTCTCCCTTTTATTTTATTAATACAGATTTAATCAGTCTAAGGATTCTGCCCGGGACCTCAGGGGATATGGAAATGAGCCTGCTATACATGCGCACCCCCTGATAGGAAAATATAATTAATTCAAATACCGCGTCGGTATCTACGTCTTGAAACTCCCCCCGTTGGATTCCATAATTGAGGAGCTCTTTCCACATATTTTTCGAATGTTCGTAATGTATGGAAAGCGGACGGTTATTTTCTGAAACTCCAGGGTTAGTGAAGTATTCATATATAGCTATACTCAACGAATGCTCACTGTCGGCCATTTCAGACTCATATCTGCTGAAAACTTCTTCTAATATCTGCACAGCAGGCATTCCCTGTTGGATTTTTTCTGCGAATTCATCAGCCTGCCGATACATCAGATGCTCCACGATGGCCTGAAATATCTCAGCAGTACTTCCGTAGTGGCGGTACAAACCACCCCGGCTCAGACCTGTTTTTTCGCAGATTTGAGTCATAGTAACATCTTTAAATCCTTTTTCCGCAAACAATTTGTAGGCTTCCCGGCAAATACGCTTCTTTGTATTTATTCCTTTCGTGTATTGAATATTAGTCAGTTCTTCTTTCGCTACTTGTGCTTCCGCTCTTTGTGCTTCGATTCTTTGTGCTTCTGTTCTTTGTGCTTTCATTAGCTTATTATTGTTTCGTTGAGTTTCACTTCTCGCTTCTGTAAATCTTTGCATATGATTCTGTGATTGAAACACTATTGGAATCACCACCCTGGTTTTCGATTTGCGACACATATGTCGTTTTTTAATTATGCGGCATCATTGTCGCTTTGTCAACGAAAATAATATAAATATATAAATCCTCTTAATATTACATCTAGCTTTATTTAAATATTTCAATAATAATATCTAATCTAAATTATATAAGGACAAATTTTGCTATATTAAAGACAATTTTTGCATAAATATATCAATACTGTTATGATAAATAATATTTTGAAAACCAGTTTCCAAATGTCATAACTTGATTTTCCAATAATTGCGAATTCATATGTATAAATAAAAAACATATGAGTGGTAAAAATTTGATTTGATACAGAACGATTGATACAGAAGGATTGATACAGAAGGATAATACAGATACGTCTATGTACTATTCATTTGCTTATAAACAAATATCATTATGGAAAGGCTGCCAACCGCGGTCTTTTTTGTCGATCAAACGCAAGTACTATTTATAGTATATATTTACATAATCATTATAAATTTACAAACGGCAATGCAGCGACAGATTTTTCATAAGGATCGTAGCATACCTGTTTGAGCTTTTATACAAAAGGAGGCGCCATACTTTGAAATTAGGCAAAAATTTATCCCATTACAGACATGCTGCCGGATTCACACAATGTGAAGCTGCAAACATATTAAATATATCAAGGCAGTGCTTAAGTAACTGGGAAACGGATCATCGGGAACCACGGATCGGAGATATCATCCAGATGTGTCAGTTATATGATATAACGATAAATCAATTAGTCTATGGTAAGAATTAAAAGTATTTCCTTATTAAAAATGTTTCCTTTCTATTCAAATAAGCGAATCGTTCCCCTCATACAAAAAAAAGAGAGATTCAGCTCCGCCTGACAAGGATGTTTTCCAATTTTAAGATTTGCCACAGGATATTTCGATATCCTGTGGCTTTTCTGCTTTAGACCTGCCCTACAAAATTGAAGTACACGTCAATCTGCTGGGTGTAGTTCTTCTTTTTCCACGGCTCGCTTCTTTCATGCACCACAATTTTCTCAATGAACTCCCGCACGACTTCCGGCGTCAGTTCTTGAATCTCCGTGTATCGCTGTACCACCTTGAGAAAGCGGTCTGCATTCAGCATCCGGTCTTCCTCCGCGTTGATTTCCTGTTCCAGCATTTCACTGCGGTTGGTCAGCTCCTGCTTTTCCTCCTCGTAACCGCCCGTCAACGCCTTAAACTGGGTCGGATAGGTTCGCCAGAGCAAGCTGTTCAAAGGCGGCACGGTGCTTTTGTCAAGCTGCAACAGTGAATGTCAGGAGACATAATTTGTGAATGTTTTTACTCCTTGAACTACTCAATCTAACGGTATATAAGAGCGTAAAAGTAAGTATAGGATTTCGTGTACTTGGTGTAATAGACAATCAGCTAAAGCTAAGAGTTATCTTTTTCAATCCGCTGAAAGAACGAAGATAGTTTTTTCTGGTTCGCTGTCAAACAGATACAGTAATAGGTGGCATGGGCTTCTTCATCAAGAATAGGAATGATGACCCGGTTTGACGGTTTCCCCTCTCTTTCCATAACAACATCAGAGGTAAAGGATGGCAGCGCGGAAGCCTGCACCACTTCTCGGAATACCGAATAATCATCTTGCAGGAGAAAATGGGTTGCTTTCATTTTTTCCATGTGCATATGATGCCAAAAACCAATTTTGGAATGCAGTAGCATGGTTTCTCCGTCTAAATCTTTTAGATGAAGCCCCTTTTTTCCAGATAGCGCGTGGCCCGGTGGCAGAGAAAAAAAGAGTTGTTCTTCTCCATATTTTGTGCAATAGACATTCGGCTCATTGATCAGAGTGGGTGTTACGATTATGTGAAAGGTTCCATCCAGCAGCCCCTGCATCAATTTATCCGGCTCCTTTATCTCGGAGGAAATCGTCATTTCTGGATAAATGGTGTTCAGCATCGGGACGATGTTCCACAAGGGAGCAGGAGCGCAGGAACCGACTGCTATGGTGCGCTGGCTGCGATCAAGCGCTCGGACACCGTTGACCATATCCTGAATTTGAGTTGTTATTTTTTGCGCGTACTGTACAGCCAACTCTCCATTGGAGTTTAATGCAATCTTATTCTTTTGCCGGTCAAATAGTGTTACCCCAAGATCATTCTCCAGCCTTTGCATGGAACGGCTGATGGCCGGTTGCGATAAGTGCAGTCTTTCGGCAGCTTTCGACAACGTGCCTTGTTCTGCTATGAAAATTAACTGTTCTAATTGCTGCGTGTCAATCATATCATCCCTCCTTGCTCACGAAATAGGTATTTTATTTATTATACTTTATTTCATTTGACTTTTCAATATCCACTATGCGTTTAGAGCATAGCAGACAAAAGAATCAGCATTGTACTTTTTACGATGCCGCTTTTATAATAAATGTAAGAACACAGAGAAATAGGAGGGAATAACGTGCAGTATGTAACATTAAATGACGGTATTCAAATGCCGCTCATGGGCTATGGTGTTTTTCAAATTACAGATGCTTTGCAGTGTGAACAGTGCGTTAAGGACGCGCTTGAGGTGGGATACCGCCTGATTGATACAGCGGCGGCATACCACAACGAAGAAGCGGTGGGGGCGGCAATTTATTCCTCCGGCATTTCAAGAGAGGATTTGTTTATCACAACAAAGCTCTGGATCCAGGATGCCGGGTATGAAAGTACGTTGAAAGCCTTCGATGCTTCTTTGAAGAAGCTGGGGCTGGATTATTTGGATTTATACCTCATCCACCAACCCTTTGGCGATTACTACGGCGCATGGCGGGCAATGGAAAAATTGCAGAAAGACGGTTTAATTCGCGCCATTGGCGTCTGCAATTTTTCGCCGGATCGTCTGATTGACCTGTGCATGAACATCGAAACCACACCCGCCGTCAATCAAATCGAAATTCATCCTTTCTATCAGCAGAACGATGCCTTGCAGATTATGGATGAGTTTGGAGTCAAACCGCAGGCGTGGGGGCCGCTTTCGGAAGGGCAAAAGAATATTTTTAATAACAAGCTGCTGAAATCCATTGCCGCAAAACATGAAAGGACAGTGGCGCAAGTAATCCTGCGCTGGCACATTCAGAGAGGCGTGATTATTATCCCCAAAACGGTTCACAAAGAACGCATGGTGGAAAACATGAATATTTGGGATTTTGAACTGACCGAGCCGGAAATGCAGTCGATTGCCACAATGGATATTGGCCACAGCGAAATCATTGACCACCACTGCTGGTGTACGGCCAAGCAGCTCAACGGATTAAAAATCCACGAATGATAAGGAGGTTTATCAAATGAGAAACAACTATCTTTCAAGATTTCAAACAACTGATCCTGAATTTTATCAGTTGTTTGAAGCCTTTGCCGAACATGAGGCCGTAAAGGAACCGGAGGTTATACTTGACGAAAAAAAACGCTGTTTGGCAATTTTAGCTACCCTTCTTGGTTGTCAGGGAATTGACCTGTACAAAGATGTACTGCGTGAAGCCTTAAAGCAGGATGTTTCGCCGGTTGAAGTGAAAGAAACCGTATACCAAGCGGTTGCCTACTTGGGAATTGGCCGGGTATACCCTTTCCTGAAAGCGACAAATGATGTTCTTACAGATATGGGAATTGCCCTCCCGACCGCAGGGCAGGCCACTACCACACCTGAAACAAGGCTTGAGCAAGGGAGTCAGGCACAGGCTGATATTTTCGGATCGGATTGGAAAGATTTCTATAAATCCGGCCCGGTGGAAACCCGTCATATGAACCGCTGGCTGGCTGCGAATTGCTTTGGCGATTATTATACGAGGAACGGTTTGGACAAAAAGCTGCGGGAAATGATTACCTTTTGTTTTTTGTCCGCACAGGGTACGGAGCCACAGCTAAAGGGGCATATCAACGGAAATTTTTCAGTCGGAAACGACAAGGCGTTTTTGATTGCCGTAGCGTCACAGTGTATGCCCTATATCGGTTATCCGAGGACACTCAATACTTTGCGCTGCATCAATGAGGTTGTAAAGGAAAACGAAGAAAACGCAGGAGGTGCAAAATGAATCGTCTGGAAGATATAAAAAGCGAAAGCCCGTTTCCGGTAGGAGAAGAAAATACGGCGTTCGCAAAGTATTTTATCGGGAAAAGCTACCTAAGTTATTTGTCAGAGCAGCAGATCGGGATTGCCAATGTCACCTTTGAGCCGGGATGCCGGAATCATTGGCATATCCATCATGGCGGCGGACAGATCCTGCTGTGTACTGCGGGACGGGGCTATTATCAGGCATGGGGACAGGAAGCAAGAGAACTTCACCCCGGAGATGTCGTCAATATTTTGCCGGAGGAAAAGCATTGGCATGGGGCAGCCCCCGACAGTTGGTTTTCTCATATCGCAATATCCGTTCCAGCAGAAAATGTAGGCTGTGAATGGCTGGAGCCTGTAACGGACGAATACGTTGTCTTAAAATAATCTAAATCAGGAGGAAAAAACAATGAGTTTTAATTTTGGAATTTCTACAAATGCAATGTTTGGAGCAGGACAGTTGGGCAATCTTCATACGCAGCTTAACGCCCCCATGGGTGCTGTGCAGGGGAAAAAGGCGCTGGTGGTCATCTCCAACGGAAAGTCCACCCGCAGCAATGGGTATCTGGAACGTCTGGAAAATGAGCTGGCGCAGGCCGGTGTGGAATATGTGATTTTTGATAAGATTTCTGCCAATCCCACCAAGCCGGTTGTGGAGGAAGGCGGCAGATTTGCAAAAGAGAACGGCTGCGACTTCATCGTTGCGCTCGGCGGCGGTTCTGTAATAGATGCTTCTAAGGCCATTGGCATCATGGCAACGAATCCCAGCAATGATTTGTGGGATTATGTGATGTTTGGAACAGGCAAAGGGCAGTGGCCGCCGGTTCCGTCCCTTCCCATCGTGGCGATTACAACGACTGCCGGAACCGGCTCCGAAACCGATGCGGGCGCTGTTATTACCAATCCGGCAACAGAGGAAAAGACGGGAGTATTTGGCACCGGCACGATGCCTGTTCTCGCAATCATTGATCCGGAACTGATGCTCAGTGTTCCCGCCAAGTTTAAGGCTTATCAGGGCTTTGACGCGCTGTTCCACAGCACAGAGGGGTTTATCTCCAATAAACGCAATGAAATGAGCAAAATGGTTGCCAGCGAAGCAATCAGAAACGTCAGCGAAAATTTGGCAGCGGCAATCCGCGAGCCGGAAAATGTAGAGGCTATGGGTAAGGTTGCATTCGGGAGCTACCTCTCCGGCATTCAGATGTGTGTCGGCTCCTGCACAAGCGCCCACCCTCTGGAACACGCATTAAGCGCCTACCATGAGAATCTTCCCCATGGCGCTGGCCTGATTATGATTTCCAAGGCTTTTTATCGTTTCTTTATCAACAAACATATCTGCGATGACCGTTTTATCGAGATGGCAAAGCTGATGGGGATGAGTTCGGCCAATCAGCCGGAGGATTTCATTACGGCGCTGGAACAGCTTCAGACAGACTGCGGCGTGGCCGACTTAAAGATGTCCGACTACGGCATTACGCCTGATGAATTTGAAAAAATGGCTCAGAACGCCAAGGATACGTTGGGCGTAAACTTTGAGAATGATCCCTGTATGTTGAGCAATGCGGACTGCGTTGCCATCTATCAGGAATCTTACAAATAATAGGAGGAAGCAATTATGAGTAAAACAATTTTAGCAATCATATCAAGCCCTCGTAAGGGTGGAAATTCCGAAACGCTGGTAGAACAGTTTGTAAAGGGAGCAAAAGAAGCAGGGCATTCTGTGGAAACAGTTTTCCTGCGGGACAAAAAAATTGCACCCTGCATCGCCTGTGAAGCCTGCCTGAAGAACGGCGGCACTTGCGTCCAAAAAGATGATATGGCTAAAATCCTGAATAAGATTATCGCTGCTGATGTCATTGTGCTGTCCACGCCGGTGTACTACTATTCCATTTCTGCGCAACTGAAGGTGATGATCGACCGCACGCTGGCCGGTGGCGGGAAAATGAAGAATAAGGAATTTTACCTGATCGCTACGGCTGCTGACGGCAAACACGCGATGGAGTGTACCATGAACGATATGGAGGGATTTGTCGCCTGTGTTCCCGGCTCTGTTGTTAAGGGCAAAGTCTATGGTTCGGCATTCCATGTTGGCGATATTCAGGGCAATCCTGCGCTGGAGGAAGCCTATCATTACGGAAAAGACTGCTGATTGTTTTCAGATCAGAGAGGAAGGAGGCTGCAATGATATTTTATTTTACCGCCACGGGCAATAGCCTGTATGTGGCGAAGCAACTGGATAAAAGCCCGATCAGCATCCCACAGATCATCCATCAAAAGGATTTGTCATTTAAGGATGAAACCATAGGAATTGTCTGCCCTATTTTCGGGCATGAAGTACCGCCAATGGTGCGGGAGTTTTTGAAAAAAGCATCTTTTAAGACGGCATATTTCTATATGGTGCTTACTTACGGGAAACGTCACGGCGGCGCTGCGGAACTTGCTGATGAACTAGCAGGGAGTTTAGGAATTGCGGCTGCTTATATCAATACTGTTTTAATGGCAGACAACTTTTTGCCTGCTTTCGATATGGAAGAAGAACGCAGGCTGGACAAAAAAGTGGATGAGCAGATAGCGGCCATCAGACTGGATATCCAAAACCATAAATATGGGATTCAGCCCGCCACCGATGCAGACCGTGCGGCGCATCAGGAGTTTTTGTCACGAAGCAGTCAGCCGCCCGCAGAAAGATGGAAGAATCTTTACCGTATTACGGAAGCCTGTATCGGATGTGGAATCTGCGAAAAGGTTTGTCCGGCAAATTGCTTTCAGATAAAAAACGGTAAGGCGATACAAAAGGAAGATGGATGTCAGGCTTGCATGGCCTGCATCCACCATTGCCCACAGAAAGCGATTGCGCTGAATATGCCGGAAAAGAATCCGAATGCCCGATACCGAAATGAACAGATTGCCCTCTCTGAAATTATTGCGGCAAATGATCAAACGAATTTGTGAAAGTTGGTGAACGATGAAGAAAGTAATTAGCATGGCACTATCGGTTATGATGATATTTACGTTGGCTGCCTGCGGAAATAACGCTGCCATTGACGCGGACAAAGGAGCGGGGCAGACTTCAAAAAGTGAAGTGGAATCCTCCAGCACTTCCAAGGAAAGCACCGCGCCAAATGAGCAGCAGCCCTCGGCATCGGAGCCTACCGGATCTGACAGTCAAGCTGATGCGAAAACACTGGTCGTCTATTTCTCTGTGCCGGAAACCACCGATCCTGACAATATGACCGAGGAACAAGAGAACAGTACAGTGGTTATCAACGGTGAGGTACTGGGTAACACGCAGTACATGGCAATGGTGATTGCAGAGAACACCGGGGCGGATTTGTTCCGTATTGAACCTGAAGCACCTTATACAACTGACCATTCGGCGCTTGTGGATCAGGCTAAGAAAGAGCAGACCGATGAAGCTCGTCCTGCGATTGCGGCTCAAATCGAAAATCTGGATCAATATGACACGATATTCGTGGGCTATCCCAACTGGTGGGGAGATATGCCAATGATCCTGTACACTTTTTTTGACGAGTACGATTTTTCCGGGAAAAACATCATTCCTTTTAATACCCATGGCGGCAGTGGATTTTCAAATACGATCAGCACGATTAAGGACTTGGAGTCAGGTGCAAATGTTGATGAGGATGGATTATCTATCAGCCGAAATAACATTCAAGATGCGGAAGCTGACATTATTGGTTGGCTTGACGGACTTGGATTCTAAAAGTAAGGAGACGAGTTTAGAATGAAAAATATTTTAATTTTATCCGGCAGCCCCCGTAAGGGCGGAAACTCTGATCTTCTGTGCGACGAATTTTTGCGCGGCGCGCAGGAAAGCGGAAACAAGGTGGAAAAGATTTTTCTGCGCGACAAAAAAATTGGCTATTGCAACGCCTGCTACTATTGTAAAAAGAGCGGCGGCAAATGCGCCATTCAGGATGATATGAGCGAGATTCTGGACAAGATGCTGGCAGCCGATGTGATCGTGCTGGCAAGTCCTGTTTACTTCTATTCCATTGACGCACAGATGAAAGCAGTTATCGACCGCTCCGTGGCAAGGTGGACGAATATATTAGACAAGGAATTTTATTACATTATGACTGCCGCCGAGGATGGCGAAACCGTGATGGATTGCACCCTGGAGTGTTTCCGTGGATTTGCCGCCTGTTTGAAGGGCTCTAAGGAAATGGGCGTGATTTATGGAAAGGGTGTTTATGAACCCGGCACGATCAAAGCCACGCCTGTGATGAGCGAAGCCTACGAAATGGGAAAATGCGCATGAGTAAATCAAGGAGGTTACATGAGAAAAATACGGAAAGCAAAACAAAATAAGCTGCTGCTCCTATTATCTGTGTTGACAATGCTGCTGATTATGACTGCCTGTTCCGGCAGGTCAGATATAAGCGGAGAGACGCAAACCGCTCCGACTACTGCTCCGGAAACCAATAATGTACCGGCAGAAAGCAATACGGAAACGGTTGGAGCAAAAGAGGAAGCCAAAAACGGTGAAGGGAAAATCTTAATTGCCTATTTTACCGTTCCTCTCAATGACGGTGTGGATACGGTGGCGAGGGCAAGCCGCACAAAATCAGATGACGGCACATATGGAAATGTTCGGTATCTGGCAAATCTCATTCAAGGCTATGTTGGCGGAGAGTTATTCTTCATTGATACCGCTCAAGAATATCCAAAGGACGATATGGATGAGATGCTGGATTTCGCCTATAAAGAGAAGGCTGACAATGCCCGACCGGAGTTATCGACTCACATCGAAAATTTAGATGATTACGACATTATTTTTATCGGTTATCCTAACTGGAATGCGGATTTGCCGATGCCAATGTACACCTTTTTTGAAGAATATGACTTTAGCGGCAAGACAATCATTCCTTTTGTTGCCCATGGCGGCAGTCGGGCATCCGATACCATTCAGACGATTGCTGAACTGGAACCCGATGCAGCAGTCTTTGATACCCCTGCCACTGTTTCATGGAACGAAATAGATAAGGCTGACAGCATAATCAGCGAATGGGTAAGCACTTTACCCTTCTGATTAAGAAGAATGGAGGTAGTGCAGGAATGAAAAAATCCAAGCACTTTTTAGGGATTTTGTTGTCAGGCGCACGGCTGTTCGCTTTGTCCGCCTGTAGTCAATCGGCGCCTCCGCAGTCACAAGCGTCCGCTCAAAATCTGCAACAGCGCCAATAACCTTGAACGATGTCTGATAAATTTCAATTTGAATGGAGTCCTGAAATGAGCGTAAAAGCAAAATGGAGAATGTTGGTTGATAGTTTGATGGTGGTACTTATACCGCTGTTAATGGCATATTCCTTAATTGGAGAAACAGCACACGAGTGGTTAGGCGTGATGATGTCTCTGCTTTTTGTTGGACATTATCTGCTAAATTTTTACTGGTTCAAGGGACTGGTAAAAGGCAGATGGACGGCATTACGAATTTACCAGACTATCGTCAATATTCTCCTTTTGCTATGTACGCTCGGCTTAATCATCAGCGGCATTGCGCTTTCACGCACTGTTTTTTCGTTCCTGCCAATAGAGGGCGGCGGGAGTTGGGGCAGGACGCTCCATTTATTAACCTCGTACTGGGGGTTCGTGTTGATGTCCTTTCACTTAGGACAGCACTGGAGCATGATTCTAAACAGGGTGCAGCGTTCAGCGAAACGCCCCGTTATATTACGAGTTTTGGCCGTTGCTTTCGCCGGATATGGTATCATAGCTTTTATAAAACGTGAAATAGGCACTTATATGACATTACAAAATACATTTGTCTATTTTGATTTTGGTGAACCCTTATTTTTTTTCTTTATCGACTACATAGCAATTATGGGATTGTTTGTATTTCTTGGATACTATGTTACATCAGCGTTAAAATGGCTGAATAAAGGAATGAGCAGGGAGCGATGAAAAAAAGAAAAAAAGTAATTGCAACCGTTATTCTTTTATTATCTCTATTGGGATGTTCTTCGCAGCAAAATGAGACAGATACCGAGAAAACGATTTCCTTCTTTGCCATGGACACTTATATTGAGCTGACCGCATCCGGCGAAAATGCCGACGCTTCTCTTGCAACGGCACAAAAACGAATTGAGGAATTGGAGCATTTGTGGTCGGTAACAGATAAAAAAAGCGAAATCTATGCGCTTAATCATAGCAAGGGGCAGCCTTTATTGTTAAGCGATGATACCGCCGCTCTGCTTTCTTTCGCTTTGGAGGTTGCCCAAAAGACAAACGGTGCATTAGAACCGACCATTTACCCGGTACTGGCCGCATGGGGATTTACAACTGAAGAACGAAACATCCCATCAGAACAAGAGATAGCGCAGAGCATGGAACTGGTTGGGTACAAGAACGTGGAACTGAGTGGGAATACGGCAGCCCTGCCGATAGGGATGCAAGTTGATTTAGGCGCAGTCGGCAAAGGATATGCAAGTGACGAGGTCGCAGAAATTTTAAGAGAGAATGAAATTAACTCTGCACTCCTTGATGTTGGGGGCAGTGTTCAAATGATAGGTAAAAAACCAGACGGCAGTGACTGGAAAATTGGTTTGAAAAACCCGCTTTCAGACGGCAATTTGGGAGTTTTAAGTATTTCTGACTGTGCGGTTGTGACATCTGGTAATTATGAGCGATATTTCATAGGTAAGGACGGAAAGCGATACGGGCATATTATAGATCCTGCTACCGGCCATCCATCGGAAAATGAACTTGCTTCGGTGACTGTTATTGCAAAAGACGCAAAACTCTGTGATGGATTATCTACGGCATTATTTGTTATGGGACTTGAAAATGCAAGCGATTATTGGAAAAAACATCAGAACTTCGATATGATTTTAATAATGGAGAATGGGGAAATCTATCTTACCGAAGGTATAAAAGATAATTTTTCTTTGAGTGAGGAAAGCAAGAATACGAAGATAAATGTAATAAATTTGTAAAAGCATTTATTTTAGGAGAGGGGGTTTCATATAAACCATAGAAATTTGATGTTAGATACCGCAAGGGGCAGGCCATTGTTGAGAATGAAACGGTCATCCTGACAAAGAAAGAATATGATCTCCTGCTCTACTTCATCAAGAACCGTAATTGATTTATAGTATATTATTGAGATGAAACTTATATAATTATCAAAATAATACATGTTGATACCATCTTAAAACCAGTGATATGATGGATACACCAGACTGCTGATTTCATTTATAACAAATACGGTTAAGGAGACCTCACATATGAGTAAAACAAAATGGCGCATCCTGTATCTATCCCTGTTTTTACTGCTGTTTATGACGGAAGTATTTATCGCTGTCTATATTCATGATGAATTCATACGTCCTTATCTGGGTGATATTCTGGTGGTTGTCGTAATTTACTGTTTTATCCGTGTCTTTCAACCTATTCGATGCCGCTTTTTACCGGTTTTCATTTTTCTGTTTTCCGCTTTAGTTGAGTTTTCCCAGAACTTTGATCTCGCCGAGCTGTTAGGTCTTGCCAGGAATAAGTTCGTCCGCATCATACTGGGATCGGTTTTTGACTGGAAAGATATTGCCTGCTATGCGGCTGGCTGCATCCTACTGGGTTTCTATGAATTGCTCCTATACCGACATAGGTTGAAGGAGAAATAAATACCATAGTCTTTTGTACCTTATCAACGGATATCGCTCTTTGCCACTCCGGAAGTACCCAAACAGCAGCCAGTCCCAGGTTCCCCTGCGGCCCATTGCCTGCCTTCACGCTATGTTCAATAACCGTCTAATCCGGTCAATTCCACAAATTCATGCAGTGACGATGCGTTCTTCGCAGCCTTGAGCCAGCCGTCCAAAACCGACGGGTCCTCTTCCCTCCGGATTCTGTCCGCCAGAGGAACCGACAGGGAATACTCCTCCAATAATAATAGAATGGCTTCTCTTTTCCCTTCCATTTTCCCTTCCTCTTTCGCCTCACTCCGGTTCACTTCGATGTCCAGTTCCCGACTGTATTCCGTCATCAGCATATTTTCCACCTCCGAACCATGTTCCTCCAGGTAATCCTTCAGCACGTTCTCCTCTTTACTTTTTATTATAGCCCGGCGGATGGCTTCCTGCAATGGAAAACTTTGCTGATAAGACCGTACCAGCTCCACGAAATAACTATAATCCAAAAGAATCGGACACTTTTTCAAAAATTCCGGATTCACATTATAATTAATATTAATGACCCTTACGCGCAATTCCAGTTCCGGTTCTCCTTCCTTCTTTATATACGCATCCGATAATTTCATAACAGACTCCCGGGGCATTTTTGCCAGGCCGTTATAAAATACCACATACTGAGGATTAGGCAGGCGTATCTGTTTGGTCGAATATAATCCTGTACCTTTCGTTAACTTTTCATACAACCTGGCTATGTACAGAAAACCACGCAGCGGCATATTAGGATTATAGGTGCTCTGATGTTCATACAGCGACAGCTCTTCCTGACACATCAAAAAGGACACGTCATTTTTCATATTCATGTACAGCACATTCTCCAGGGTATTTACCTGAAGCTCTTCGGGGTTATCATATTCGGTTCCGCAAACAGCATTATACAGCTGGAGCAGTCGGATACGGTCAGAAAACAGATGGATAAACATACGGTCCTTATATGCCGTAACAGGCTCCGGATAATCAGACATAGGCAAAAAACCTCCTTTTCAGATTTTTCAATTGATATTCTCCAACTCACCAGGGAAAACACTCGGCAGAATCGCCTCATAAGACAAAACAAATGAATTCAGGGAAATAAATTTCAAGCGAAAAGCACGCAGCAGCCGTTTTTTAGCCGCATACATACACAGCACGAAAAATAGTCATCAGAATTTTTACAATCTCTACTATATTTTACACTTATAATATGAACGATTTCTTTTTAGATTACAATAAAATAAATTAGATTACAATAAAGTAAAGATAAAAATTTTATAAAAGATATATAAAGTTACTATTTCCAGCGACTACCATCAATAGAATATCATAGAATAAAAACTGAAAAATAAAAAAGCCTACCCTCTCAGTCAGCCGGCAAATCTCACAGCGACATCCTTTCCCACCTTTACCAACTCTACAAAAGAATCGAAACTCCTGCAGCAAAAAGCGATTCCAGACCATCATCACTGTCCGCAAAACGTAATCCACTATGAACACCAAGAACCTCAAATTCCAACCGACACCCTATCGCACTACACCATATATCCAGTTCTACACTATCCAGCCTCCCCCCCAATCTATAAGAACTTGAAACAAAGCATATCATAAAGCAGGGCTGAGAGGTAAGGGGCGCGCCTTCGGGAGCCGGGCGGCAAATCTCGCGGGGCCAAATCACTTGAGGCCGGGCCTTAGAACGGCTTACGCAGAAGTCGGGAGAACCTCGCAGGGCCCGGAACACTGTCCGAGCCGTCCTGTGGCGAGTTTGTTCCG
>NZ_JAWDIY010000036.1:0-48423 GCF_032380655.1 Diplocloster hominis
ATTTGAAGAAGGATTTTATATTGACCTCTTCTAACCACCGTCTGTTTACTTTGCTCGCATTTTGCGGGCTTTTTTAATCAATAGTTAGCTATTTGGCGAACTTTCTTATTATATAAAAAAAGACTTTTATTCTGGCACTCTGCCACAATAAAAGTCTTGCGCATTTCATTTCGATACGGATACCTCTCGGTATCGTCTTGACGGTTTCGAAATCACCTTGCGGTGTAGGCTACTCCCTTTTATAGTTAGGATGATACCATAGCCGGGAAGGAATGTCAATGTATCCTTGTTATTTTTTTAACTTTCTTTTTTTAACTTTCCTGCAGCTATTTTAAGTCAACTGAGAGGGGATTGGCACCTTTCGGCAGTAACGCTGAAATCTCCTTCGCGTCCGCGTACAATCCCACCAGATTCATCAGAATCTCCACGACCGTATCCATGTCCTCCGCCGCCACATGTTCATAGGGACCGTGACAGGCATAATACCCGGCCCCCAGGTTCGGGCAGGGAAGCCCCCGGAAACTGAGCTGCGAGCCATCGGTACCGCCGCGGATCGGCCTGGTGATATGGGTAAGTCCAACCCGGTGAATCGCTTCGATGGCATTTTCCACCAGATGGAAATGCTGACGGATGACCTCCTCCATATTATAATACTGATCCCGTATATGAAGCTTGACAGTCCCGTCCCCGTATTTGTCATTCAAAAGCACACAGATGTGCTCCAGACTCTTCTTACGCCCTTCGAACAGGCCCCGGTCATGATCCCGGATGATGTATTCCATATCTGTGTCATCCGGCGTACCATTTAACTTGGTCAGATGGAAAAATCCCTCGTACCCTTGCGTATCCCGCGGTGTCTCACCGGAGGGAAGCATATTGTTCAGCTCATTCGCCACCAGCAGTGCGTTGATCATCGTATTCTTAGATGAGCCGGGATGAACCCCAAGCCCTGTAATATGGATCTTAGCCAGCGCCGCATTAAAATTCTCATAGTCAATAAGGCCGACCTGGCTTCCGTCCACAGTGTAAGCATATGTGGCGCCGTATTTGCCGATATCCAGGTCCTTGGCGCCGGCGCCGATCTCCTCATCGGGAGGGAAGCTCAGGCAGATCTTACCATGGGGGATCTCCCCCTTCATCAGACGTTCTGCCAGAGTCATGATCTCTGCGATACCGGCCTTGTCATCCCCGCCCAGAAGCGTGGTTCCGTCGGTGACGATCAGCGTCTTGCCCTTCATGGAGGGCAGGTGGGGAAACTGGTCTGCCGTCAGGGTGCGGCCGCTGTCCCCCAGCGTTACGTCTTTGCCGTCGTAATTCTCTATGACCCGGGGCTTCACATTCTTACCGTTGAACGCAGCTGTGTCCAGATGGGCACAGAACCCCAGAGGGGTAACCTCCTCATATCCCGGTGTCGCCGGAATCGTGCCATATACATAACATTTCTCATCCACATGGGCATCCTCTATGCCCATCTCCTTCATCTCATCCACCAACAGCTTAGCCAGGTCGAACTGACACTGGGATGAAGGTACCGCAGTGCTGGTATCGTCACTCGTTGTGTGAATCACCACATAATTTAAAAACCGTTCATAAGCCCGCAAATCATTACCTCCTTCTACGGATCAATGATCCTTTTCATTCAGTCAGATATTCCTTCAGTAATTCCGCCGTATTTCTAAGAGCATCCACGTGGGTCCTCTCATAGTGGTGGGATGCATCGGTCCCCGGGCCGATACAGGCAAAATTCACGTCGGCCCCGCGCACCACACACAGGCTGGCATCGCTGCCATAACGGTTATGTACTTCCACCCGGTAGTCGATCCCCGCCTGACGGGCCAGCCCGGTCAGCCGCTTGCGGAATCCATAGTCATAAGGGGAACGGCTGTCCTTTGCGCAGATCGTAACACAGTGTTCGTCGGAAGTATGGCCGATACCCGCCGTGCCGATGTCGATGGACAGCATCTCCCGGGTGTTGGGCGGTATGTAAGACACCCCATGCCCAATTTCCTCATAATTTGCCACATAGAAATGCGTGGTATGCCTGGGACGGACCCCATTCTCCTTCAGATATTTCATCACTGCAAACATAACCGCCACACAGGCTTTGTCATCGATGTACCTGGACTTGATGAAGCCATTTGGCGTGATCACAGTCCTGGGATCATAGAACACGTAGTCCCCCACGCTGATCCCCGCATCCGCCGCATCCTGCGCGGAGCAGAAATCCTCGTCCAGCCGGATCTCCATATTATCCTCCGTGCGGGTCTCATGGCGGGCTTCCTCCGGAAAATTGTGGACGGATGGTTTCTCATAGAGCAGCGTCCCTGTATACTCTGTGCCATCCATGGTGCGCACCACCAGATTCTCTCCTTCATAGGTCGTCCACGTATATCCCCCGATCTGAGCTGCCCTTAGCCTTCCGCTGGGCAGAATCTCTTTGACCATAGCTCCCAGGGTATCTATGTGTGCGTTCACCAGAACCTGATCCTGATTCTCCTCTCCGGTGAGCGTACCGTAGACCGCTCCCTTGTTGGTAGTATTCACGGGAATATGAAGTGAGGCGAATTCCCGGCGAATCCTCTCCATTGCCGCCTCACAGTCTCCGCCTACACTGGGAATCGCCAATAATTCCTTCATAAACTCCAGCGTATAATCCATATCCAAGTTCATCATCTGATCTCCTCTATTCTGTCGTGGGGAAATTCCTTCCCTTTATTCTCCTATAAATGTAATCCAGACGCTGCCTCGCATTCCTGAGGGGACAGGCTCACCGACAGCCTGCCGCTCCCGGTCCAGGCCGATCCGTCTGTGTCTGATCTGGTTGATCGCCTGCGAGAAATAAGGCCAGCCCTCCACTATTTCTGCAGGGTAATCGGTTATCTCGTTCTCCGGGTTTATGGCATAATTGATCAGCCGGTTCGAACAGTATACCTCGATCGTATTTTTACCAGCAGTCAGGGCTCCCGTCACATCCAGTTTCAAGGGACGCCTCCATATATCCCCGCAGATCCTGCCGTTGATCCTCACCTGCGCTGCCTCCCGCAGCTCTTCCAGGTAAAGTACCGCACGCCCTGCCGGGACCTCCTGCATCACAAAAGAGCTGGTATAGACACCCACGCCGCTGTAATATCTCACCGGCTCATACTGCTGCCAGAACTTAGGCAGCTCCCACTCGAGGGAAAATCCCATCTCCGGAATCTCCAACCGCCATGGGCCCGGCAGCGTGCAGGATCTCTCCAGCGGGACCTGCCGCACAGAAAAGTCTTTCCCGGACAAAATCCGGTCTGTCTCAGAAAGCTTTGTACCTTCGTCAAAGAACACGAAGACGGAAGCAAAGGCTTCCATATCCAGCACCAGTTCTGTGGAATTCTCATGTCCGGCCGCATTCTCCACCCCATAGGGTATGGCCGTCGAGGCATCGAAGACCCTCAGCCCTTTTCCGCAGACCGAGAAATCAAAGGTCACTTTGCGGCTTTGGGGGGATATATTGGCAATAAAGTAGATATCGGTGGTCCCGTCCACTCTGTGCACATATCCCACGCAGTCTCCGCCTCCTGTAATCCTGACATCGGGACGGACCCGCTGCTCCAGAAGCGCTGTCAGCCCTTCTCCCCGGTCAGGGGCTATGGCCGCCGCGCCCCTGCCGCAGGAGCGCCAGATACCCGGCCGTTCCGGGAAGATGCGCGCCATGCAGCTTTGTACCGCGGCGTCCTGCTCTTCCCGCCGGCACAGTCCGCAGCTCAGATAGGGGGCGGCTTCCGAAGCGATCAGGATTCCCCCGCTTCTCACAAAACTTTCCAGCTTTTCTGCCGTCTCAGGCAGCAGCCGTTTGCATCCTATGAGCAGGATTACCCGGTAGGTATTCCCGTTCACCGTCATTCCATCCTCAAAGGAAGCGTAATTGGCTAATATGTCGTCATTTATATAGTCAAAACAGTATCCCTTTTTACTGATCCGGTCTGTCACCCCCCAGCCCATGTATTCCTGCAGCTTCATTCCCATATGCAGATCCGCCATCTGGTTTTCCGACCAGACATCGGCCTGGGGCAGATAGATTGCGATCTCGCATCTGGACCTTCCGATACGCAGCATGCCGGAAACCCTCTGGATGTACTCGCTCAGATGCCTGTAATAAGGCCAGTAGGTGTTCGTGTGATTTATCTGGGAGGATGCGTAAAACGGCCAGCCCAGCCTGCCCGCATCGGGCGGGGAGTAAGCGTATCCATGATTGTAAATGGAATTTATGCCGTCCAGGAAGATCGCGTCCACCTCCGCTTTCATCATTTCCAGGGTCTCCATAAACCTGGGAACCCGAAGCCAGGTAAAGGACTCGCAGGATACCACCGGCTTATCGTATAGGTGTGCGGCGGAGGACGCAAACCGCCTGTGTATGGAATTCACCTCCAGTTTATCCTGGGGCCCGAAGGTCTCCCCCTCAGGTATATGGGCACTGCCGTAGGCTTTGAGTATGTCTGCCCAGGTCCCGTGAGCCTGTATCCGTGATTTGGAACCCTGGCGGTCACACCATGCAGTCATATTTTCGAAGAAATTCTCGATGGTCAGTTCCGACATGGTCAGGAAATAATCATACCGGATCCTGTCCGAGATATCATCGATCTCGCCCCACAGGCCATAGATATACCTGTCCAGCCGGTACCCGCGCCGTCTGTAGAATTCATCCTCCAGAATCCCCGTCCAGTTATTCCCCAGCAGCTCGATGGAGTCACAGAAGAAACACCGGAATCTCCCCCTGCCCAGCCGGTCAGTCAGGGGATCACCGCCATTTTTCAAAAAGAGATCCACAGCGTCCTTCCGGCAGTGGTCCACCACGTATCCTCCGGCATCCCTGGCCGGGATCGCCGCCTGCTGGTGATACAGATGGGTCACGAACACCACTATCTTCCAGTCCCCTTCCGGGATGGGGATATCTTCCAGCATTTTCCCCCAGGGCCATCCGAACAGAAGCTTTTCCTTCAAGGACGGGGTCAGATCCACGATCGTCTCCTCCAGCATTCTGCTGTCCTTCATTTTCCCCATCACGGCGCCCTCGATCTTACCGGTAACACGGCTTGTAAAATCATAGGAAAAACTGCGGGGTCCGGTCACATCGATCTGATACGGGATCGCGCACTGTACCGACAGTTCCTGCGGTACATGGGGGCCCCCATAGGGCCAGGAAGAGCCCAGCGTAAAATCCACTCCCAGACCCAGCTCCTCTGCCCTTTTCAGCGTGTAATCAAGGATATCGAAAAATTCCGGTGAAAAGTACGGGATATTGTATATTCCCGCCTCCGCATCGTCCGTGGCCAGCGGATACAGCGTCTGGATCTCCACACCGCCGATGCCGGCCTCCTGCATAAACCGCAGTTCCCTGTCTATCTCTTCTCTCTGAACCGCGCAGCCGTACCACCACCAGCGGGTCCAACCTTTCGCCTCCGGTTCCGGATGCTCCAATCTCTGTATATGCCAATCCATTCTCCTGCTCCTCCTGTCAGCCGCACCAGCTAACCGCGCTTACTAACCGACAATTTTATAGATAGCATGGATACGCAGCGGTTCCAGGGTAATTTCACTAAAGCCATTCTCCCCGTTGTAAGCAACAGGCATAGGTTTATGCTCGGGATATACCATTTCCGCTTTGCTGACCCGCATATAATCCTGGTTCACCATCAGCCTGCCCCCGTCGATCAGAGGCGTATCCCCTCCGGTGAGCCTTGCTAACGCGGAGAGTTCATGTACCAGAAGTTCCCTGCCTTCTTCCCGCTCATAGCAGGTGAACTCCAGGCTGTTCATCAGGTCCGTCTGAAGGAACACCCGGGGAGTAATGTACGTTTCCGTAACTCCGGCAAAGAAGTCCTTCACCCATAGAAAATCTTTATTTATCATGGTAAACAGGTCAAAGCAGGCAGTCAGCACACGGCCCTTACCATATGTATTCTCATACAGAGCCGGCAGGCCGGTATCCTGTCCGGGCAGCGGGTTCCCCCAATTCACCCAGGTGGTTTCCGTCAGCAGTACGGCAGGCTCCAGGAAAGTCCCCAGCACTTTGGCCCCATCGGCCCTGGTCTTGAGCACATATTCCCCCACCGGCGGTGTCGTCCGCGGGGAACGCTTCCATATGGGCTCCTCCTCCGGTCTGATATAGGCACACCAGTGGTTCTTCTTATAGGTCTCGTCTTTGGCGGCGAAATGGCAGCCACTTAAATCTGCCAGGGCAAAATCCTGAAGGATGGCGCCCTGTTCATCACACAGGCCGGTCTCACCGGAGATCAGGACGATTCCGCCATCCGCCACATAGCGCTTAAGATCTGTCTTTAAATCAGGATGAACAAAGAACAGATTGGGGATCAGGATCATACGGAATTCCTTCATACGGTCGTAGTTCAGTTCCAGCTCCGGCACGACTCTCCAGGTCCGTTTGCTGTAATCGCACAGCTTCATAGCTCCCAGAAGCGCTTCCCGGTGCGCACCGCTCACCTTGGCACGGCTGATAGAGCTGGCCAGGATGGGATGCTCCACATGCAGCGTGTCCGCCACGTCACTCTGTACGATAGCGATGTCCGCCACCAGCCGGTTGTCTTCCAGATAGTTCTCGAACTTCTCCACATCCCGGAATGCAGCCCCCACCTTCCTGGCTTCCTCGAACTCCAGGGTTCCATCCCGGTGCATGGGTTCGCTGTACATGAATACACGGCATCCCTGCGCGGCGATCTCAGCCGCAGCCAGACGGTAGATACTGTCCGGCTGATAATTGTACACATGGGACACATCCCCCGGACCCAGCTGGGGGTACTTCCCTGCGGAGGTATCCCGGGCATATGCGCCGGAGAGCCAGTTGCCTGCCCAGGGCTCTGTGAACAGATAATCCAGCTTGTTGCGGATCTGTCTGGGGTAATGGGCAGCGAAGTTGATGGTCAAGGCCAGTTCCGGGTCGATCTCCCTGATCGTGCTTCGCAGATCATCCAGCATCCGTTCCGCGCCCTCGTTCAGGAAACGTTCCAAATCCCGGTTTTTCGCCATCATCTCAGCGTCATCCTCGGGCATCTCATAGCCGAATTCCTTCCGGTACAGCTCTTTGCAGGTATCGCAGTAGCACAGCGCCCTGCCGAATATATCGATAAACAGGCTGTCCGGGTGGTAATTCTCCACGATCTCCCTGATCTGTCCCAGTATGTATTGCCGGTATCCGGTCTCATAGCAGGGCATCCCCCACTTGGCATTGCTGGTGTTCGCCGGCATCCCGCACTTGAGCGGCTGTCCGTCCTTTTTCCGCACCGCCCACTCCGGGTGTGCGTTAGGGGCAAAGGTGTCGTATTCGAAGCAGTAATAGGCATTGAATTCAATTCCATGCTTTCTCAGAATGGGCACGATGGTCCCGACCCAGTCCTTCTCTTTAAGTCCGGGGTGCTTCCTGCCGATTTTCGTATCGTAATAGCTGCTTCCCCAGTGATCCTTGCAGTACAGCATCAGGTGATTGATATTCGCTTCCTCGATAAAGCGTTCCCATTCATCCGGGTCCAGATTCTCAAGTGTCACCACGGGCGGGTCGGGGGAGTGGTGATCGATCAGATATCCCCGGTAACTGTGTTTATATTTTTCTGACATATTTTCCTCCAGTGGCGCATTAACTGCGCCATAAATTCAATCCCCGCATCCGCACGCCCATGATGGCCTGCAAATGCGGGGAATGCGTTGTCACTCAGCGATTGGGCTGCTGTTTATTTGGTTGCATATCCAAAGTAGGTCAGGTTGCTGATCGCAGAATAGAATGTGTTCTGAAGATCTTTCATACAATACACATAGCTTGCATAATACAGCGGGCATATGGAGAAACCGTTCTCGGAATACATAATCTGTTCGATCTCTTCCAGTACTTTATCCCGTTCCGGGCCGTTCTGCATGGTGGATGCCTGCTCTACAAGCTTGTCGTAGTTCGCATCGCTCCATCCGGAGTATTCAAAGTTACCATTGGTACCGAACAGCTGGTAGTATCCGATCGCGTCATTGAACGTAATACCGTAACCCAGACGCGCCAGATGGAAACCTCCCTTGGAGATGGTCTCCGTGTAGCCGGCGGAATCGATATTGCCCAGGGTTACTTTTGCCTCCAGTATGCCTGCGAGATCCGACTGCACCGCTTCTGCGACAGCCTTGTTGGTATCGGAGGTGTTAAATTTGTATTCCATGGTGGCATTGCCGTCCCATCCATCCGCTACCGCTTCATCATAGAGTACTTTAGCCAGTTCACAGCGTCCGGAGTAAGTGCTCAGATCATAGTCCGGATATTTTTCCTGAAGCCACGCGTACATCACTTCTCCCACCACATCGGTCCAGACTTTATTCTCACTGTTGGTGACACCGTTGGGAATCAGGCCGGTAGCAGCAGTAGACCCGTCCTGGGTAACATTGGTGACCAGGTTTTCCTTATCAATGGCCAGGGTAATCGCTGCTCTCACCCGCCAGTCCGGAATTGTCTTACAGTTCAGATACAGATATGTCACATTCAATCTGGGATTCGAGTAAGCATCTCCCGAAGCGATCAGGCTTTCGATCTGATCTGTGGGAATCCCGCTGACAAAATTATATTCCCCTGACTGGTAAGCCGCCATGTTGGAGGTTTCACTGTCAGACAGATGGAAGGTAATTTTGGAAGGTCCCAGATTCGCGTAGTCATAATATTTCTCATTTTTTGTCAGCTCAATATAACTGTCATGAACCCAGTCCGTCATCACATAAGCGCCGTTGCTGATAAAAGTCTCAGCCTCGGTCCAGGTATCGCCGTTCGCTTCGATCACATCCTGGCGCAGAGGGTACAGGCCGTAATGGGTACACATATCCAGGAAATAAGAGCAGCTGTTTTCCAGCGTTACCGTCAGTGTTTTCTCATCCACTGCCTCGATTCCCAGCTCAGAGGGCTCCATGGTCCCTTCGGAGATAGCTGTAGCATTCTTCACGATGTTGTTCAGCAGCGTGCCGTTGGAAGCCGCCGTTTTGGGATCTACCAGTCTCTGCCATGCATAGACAAAGTTATCCGCTGTGACTTTTTCGCCGTCACTCCAGAAAATATCATCTCTGAGATGGAAGGTATAGGTCAGGCTCGCCTCGTCGAAATCATAAGATTCCGCCTGTCCGCACACAACCTCGGAACTGTACTGATTGTCATTTCCGTTTACGGTATCCTCGATCGCCGCAAACTTCATAAGGCCTTCCGACATGTGGAACAGAATCTCAAACTGATCTGCTCCGGTGGCCAATGTAGGGTCCATGGAATGAGGTTCCGAGTATCCCAGTGCCACGTCGATGGCTAACTCATCCCCGCTGCCGGAGGTATCCTGATCCTGCTCTTCTCCCTTCGCGGTGTCCGTATTCCCCGCGTCGGTCTTACCTGTGTCGCTTTCGGGTGCAGCCTTGGAACCACACGCTGTCACAGACAGGCAGAGTACCAATGCCAAAAACAAAGAAATCACTTTTTTCATACTTCTTTTTCCTCCTTTTTCTTCAGGTATGCTTAGACGCCCCCTGTTTTCTTGCTATTTATATTAGGCACAGCAGAACGCATCCGCTTGCATAATATCGTTATGACAAAATCATCTTACCCGTCGTACAGATGACAGGCGACGTAATGCCCCGGCCCGCATTCCCGCAGAGCGGGCACTTCCTCCTTACACCGATCCTTGGCATAAGGGCATCTGGTATGGAACCGGCAGCCGGAAGGCGGATTCATGGGGCTAGGAATATCCCCCTCCAAAGTGATGCGGCTCCGGCTTCGGCTCAGTTCCGGATCGGGAAGCGGAACCGCCGAGATCAGAGACTTGGTATACGGATGCATAGGCTCCTTGCATAGCTCATAGCTCTCCGCCAGTTCTACCACAAACCCCAGATACATAACCCCGATCCGGTCCGATATATGGCGCACCACAGACAAGTCGTGGGCGATAAACAGATAGGTCAGCCCTTTCTCCTGCTGCAGGTCTTCCATCATATTGACCACCTGGGACTGGATGGATACGTCCAGCGCAGAGATGGGCTCGTCACAGACGATGAATTCCGGTTCCACCGCCATCGCCCTGGCTATCCCGATACGCTGCTGCTGGCCGCCTGAGAATTCGTGGGGAAAGCGGTTGGCATGCTCCGTGTTCAATCCCACTTCATCCAGCAGATAACGGATACGCTCCTGCCGCTCTCCCTTATTCGGCGCAATCTTGTGTATGTCCAGGGCCTCCCCTATGATCTCTCCCACGGTCATCCGGGGGTCCAGGGAAGCGGAGGGGTCCTGAAAGATCAGCTGCATTTTACGCCGGTACTCAAACATGGGGACCGCGATCCCCTCCTTGCTGTCATAGATCGGCGTGCCATCGTAAACGATTCTGCCGGACGTAGGCTCATGCAGACGGATCACACTTCTTCCCAGCGTGGTCTTTCCGCAGCCGGACTCTCCCACCAGGCCCAGCGTCTCTCCCTTATAAATGTAAAAAGAAGCGTCCTCCACTGCCTGGACATAGTTTTTCTTCATAAAACCGGATTTAACCGGGAAATATTTTCGAAGGTTCTCAACCTCCACTAACTTTTTCTTTTCGCTCACCGGTTCCCCACCTCCTCTTTCATCTGGCGTATATGCTGCCAGCATGAGGATATATGCCCGCTGTCATTCATACAGACCGCTGGCGGTTCCTGCTCCACGCACACCTTCATACATTCTGTGCAGCGGGGCGCGAACCGGCAGCCCTTGGGAGTATCCAGCATATCCACCGGCGTTCCCTCGATGGGGATCAGCCTTTCCCTTCCCTCACTGTCCAGCCTCGGCATAGAGGCCAGCAGCCCTTTGGTGTAAGGGTGCCGGGGATGGTAGAAAATATCATTTACCTCTCCTTGTTCCACGATATGGCCTGCGTACATTACCGAGACCCTGTCGCATATCTCAGCCACCACCCCCAGATTATGGGTGATGAAAATGATGGACATGTTATTCTTCGCCTGAAGCTCTTTCATGAGCTCCAGTATCTGTGCCTGAGTCGTTACATCCAGCGCCGTGGTAGGCTCATCGGCAATGAGAAGCTTCGGGTGGCAGATCAGCCCCATGGCGATCATAGCCCGCTGGCGCATCCCGCCGGAGAATTCGTGGGGATACTGGTCGATCCGTTTTTCCGCATTATTAATGCCAACCATGTTCAGCATCTCGATGGCCCGGTTTCTGGCTTCCTTCTTGGATATGGACCGGTCATGGCAGGTCACCGCCTCCATGAGCTGATCCCCCACGGTATACACGGGATTCATACAGGTCATGGGATTCTGGAAGATCATGCTGATTTCCTTCCCGCAGATATCCATCATCTGTTTTCTGCTGTAGTCCAGCAGGTTCTTTCCCTCCAGAAGAATGGAGCCGCCTATCACCTTTCCGGGACTCTGGAGCAGGCCCATGATCGAGTAGGCCTCCACACTCTTACCGGAACCGGATTCCCCCACGATCCCCATCACTTCATTGTATCCCAGGGAATAGGAGATTCCGTCCACAGCTTTTACTTCCCCAGCAGGTGTGAAGAATGATACCTGGAGATTATTAACTTCAATCAATTTCTTGTGTTCATCCATAATGGCACCTCCTTATTTCTTCAGCCTGGGGTCCAGGGCATCCCGCAGCCCGTCGCCGATCAGGTTCAGTGTCAACACCAGAACACTCAGTATAATCGCAGGACAGAGCAGGCGGTATGGGTATAGTGACAGTGCGCTTAAGGCATCGGAGCACATGGAACCCAGGCTGGCCATAGGGGCCGCCACTCCTATTCCCAGATAGGAGAGGAAGGATTCCATGAAGATCGCCGACGGGATCTGAAGACAGGTCGCTATGACCAGCTGTCCCACACAGTTGGGCAGCAGATGCCGCGTGATGATCCGCTTATTGCCGGCTCCCAGTACCTTTTCCGCCGTGATGAATTCCATGCTCTTTAACTGCAGAACCTGGCCTCTCACGATACGGGCCATACTGACCCAGTATAACAGGGCAAATACGATGAAAATACTTACGATCCCCGCGCCGAGATCACTCATGGCTCTGGCCAGCCCCCAGTTGGATGTGTCGAACCACTTTTGCAGCGGCTCGGATATGACTACCTGGAGAAGAAGTACCATCAGGGTACTGGGAATGGAGATGATCAGATCGATGATCCGCATGATCACAAAGTCGACCACGCCCCCGCAAAGTCCTGATATGGCTCCGATCGCCGCTCCGATGACCAGTACGATCAGCGCGGCGATAATACCGATAATCAGAGATACCCTGGTTCCATACATACTCCGGGACATGATATCTCTGCCGGCAGAATCCGTACCGAACACATGAGGGAATACGGACTGGATCATTTCCACCTGTGTGGCGTCCGAAGCCGGCTCACCGACCGTGTATTCTAACGGTGTGACGGCGGAAAAGCTGCCGTTCTTATAGTCTTTGGTACGTCCTATGGTCAGAATATCCGCTGCATCCTTGTCATAGATAATCATGGCCTTTTCCAGTGCCTTCTCAAGTGTAAAGCAGTATGTCGTGTTATTCTGCTCTATGTAATAATCCCCTTTGGCCAGGGACAGCAGGGAACCCATGATCGTCTCCGTAAAGAACACGGCGTCCGCTTCCTCAAGCACCGCCCGCTCCATCTCTTCACTTTTCGAATATTCCATGGGGCCAAGCTTTGCGCTGTTCCGGTACTGGCTCTCATAACTGTAAGGCACGATCAGCGGTCCCACAAAGGCGAATACCACGATCACCAGGAATACGATCAGCGCCGCCATGGCTACCTTGTTGGATCGAAACCGCCTCCATGCATCCCTCCAATAGGAGATACTCTTTCTTTTTTCAATGAGATTTTCCTTCTCGCTGTCGCTGGCCGCGGAAAATCCGTCCTCCGGGATCTTCAGAAAATCCAGATCCTTGGGATTATTCAGGTGAATTATCGGCATGGCCTGTCTCTTTGTTTCTCTATCCACCCTCTATTCCCCCTTTCCTGTCAGCGTAATGCGGGGATCTACAAACTTGTAGATGATATCCACCAGTAGATTCATGCCGATCACCAGGGCTGAGAGCACGATGGTCGTCGCCATGATGACAGGATAATCCCTCTCTATAATGCTGGAAACAAAATATTTACCCAGCCCTGGAATGCCGAACGTGGTCTCTATGACGAACCCCCCGCACATAAGGCCGGCTGTCAGGGGCCCCAGATAGGTGACCACAGGTATAAGGGAGTTCCGAAGAGCATGCTTGAAGATAATCTTACCGGTCTTCAGGCCTTTTGCCTTGGCTGTCCTTACATAGTCCTGATTGATCGCATCCAGCATACTGGTTCTCGTCAGCTTCGCCACATAGCAGGCATAATATAAGCCCAGGGAAATGACCGGCATAATGTAGGATTTTACATCCGTCAGGCTGCCGGACACCGACGGCAGTATCCCCAGCCGTATGGCGAATACCTCCAGCAGCAGCGTCGCCACCACAAAGTTTGGTATGGCGATCCCCAGCGTGCTGAACACGCTTAACACATTGTCGATCCATTTCCCCCTGAAATAAGCCGCGATACATCCCAGAGGAACACCCACCAGCACCGTGATCAGCAATGCCAGCATTCCCAGCTTGATCGAAAGTTCGAATTTTCCCTGATGGAATATAAGGTCTGACACCGGCGTGCCTTTCTGCATTTTCAGGGAAGTTCCCAGATCCCCATGCAGGTAACCTTCCAGATAATTCTTCAACTGGACAATCAGAGGCTTATCCAGGCCATACTTCTCATTGGCCAGCTCCATCTGTTCCACTGTCGTGTTCTCCTCCAGAAAAGGGCTGCCGGGTATCGCATTCATAACCAGGAATGTGATAGCCGCCACGAATAACAGGGTACAGACTGACGCTGCAATTCTCTTTACTACATATCCGAACATAGGCTTCCTCCCATCACCGTACTAAAGTTTCATGTCCGAACGGACTTCCCTGAAACACTTCACTGCAAAGTCCAGATCTTCCCTCGTGTGCCCGGCTGATATCTGGGTCCGGATCCGATCCCTTCCCTTTGGCACAACCGGATAGCAAAAGCCTACCACATAGACTCCCTTTTCCAGCATCCTGGCCGCGAACTCCTGGGCAATGCGGGAGTCATAGAGCATAACCGGGACAATGGGGTGCTCCCCGGGAAGCAGGTCAAAGCCGGCCTCCTCCATCTGTTCACGGAAATAGCGGGCATTGTCGTGGACCTTATCCCTCAGCTTCGTGGACTCGGTCAGCAGATCAATGGTTTTTATGGACGCCGCACAGATGGCCGGAGCTACGGTGTTGGAGAACAGATAAGGTCTCGACCGCTGCCTGAGCAGATCTACAATCTGCCGTCTCGCGGCGGTAAACCCGCCGGATGCGCCGCCCAAAGCCTTACCGAAGGTTCCGGTGACGATGTCCACCCGTCCGATCACACCGCAGTGCTCGGGCGTTCCTCTTCCATGCGGTCCCATGAAGCCGGACGCGTGGCTGTCATCCACCATCACCAGGGCGTCGTATTCGTCTGCCAGATCGCAGATTTCTTTTAATTTGGCTATGTAACCGTCCATGGAAAAGACCCCGTCGGTGGCAATCAGCTTAATCCCTGCCCCCGCCTCCTGCGCAGCCTGAAGCTGCCGGCGCAGATCCTCCATGTCACTGTTTGCATACCGGTACCGCTTCGCCTTACATAAACGGATACCGTCAATGATAGACGCGTGGTTCAGCTCATCGGAGATCACCGCGTCCCCCTCAGTGAGAAGCGTCTCAAAAAGTCCGCCGTTGGCGTCAAAACAGGAGGAATACAGGATGGCATCCTCGGTTCCGACAAACTCCGCGATCTTGCGCTCCAGCTCCTTATGGATCTGCTGTGTTCCGCAGATGAAACGGACGGAGGAGAGTCCGAACCCCCATTTGTCGTAACTGGCCTTTGCTGCCCCGATCAATTCCTGGTTGGTGGAGAGTCCCAGGTAATTGTTAGCGCACATATTGACGACACGGCTGGCCTGGGTGGTATCGATCCTGGAATACTGAGGGGTGGTGATGATGCGCTCCTCTCTCCATGTACCGGATTCCCTTATATCTTCCAGTATTTTTTCATAAGTATTCAGTGCAGATTTCATAACTTCATCCTTTCCTTTTTCACGCAGGATTCTGTCAGGAACGGCTCCAGTCCAGAATCACCTTGCCGGAGTTACCGCTTATCATGGCTTCAAAGCCCTTCTCATACTCCGTGTAATGGAACCGGTGCGTAATCACCGGTGACAGATCCAGTCCCCCCTGGACCATGTAAGACATCTGATGCCAGTTATCCATCTTTCTGCCATAGATTCCGCGAAGTGTCAGACCTTTGCAGATCACCTCGTTCATGTCCACCTCAATCGGCTTATTCGCCAGACCCAGAAGGGAAATCATGCCGCCGTTGCGCATAACGCCTAACATCTGCGCGAATGCCTCTCTGCTTCCGGACATCTCAAGGCCCACGTCAAACCCCTCGCACAGTCCCTGTTCCCGCATCACGGTGGACAGATCGTCCTTCGCCACGTTCACCGCGGCATCAGCGCCTATCCTGCGGGCCAGTTCAAGCCGGTATTCGTTGACATCCGTGATAATCACCCGCCTGGCTCCGGAAAACTTACAGATCCCTGCCGCAATAATCCCGATCGGCCCCGCGCCGGTGATCAGCACATCTTCCCCCACAAGCGGAAACATCAAAGCGGTATGCGTGGCATTACCAAAGGCGTCAAAAAAAGATACGATCTCCTCCGGTATACGCTCATCGATCTCTATGACATTAGTGGCGGGAATACAGACATATTCCGCGAACGCGCCATCCCGGTCCACTCCCACGCCGATGGTATCCCTACACCACTGGATGTTACCGGTATGGCAGTTCCTGCAGCGGTGGCAGGTGATATGCCCTTCTCCGGATACCCGCTGCCCTGCCTTCAGCCCCTTCACTCCGACTCCTAATCCCGCAACCTCTCCCACATATTCATGACCAATAGTCATGGGCGGTTTGATATGAAGCTGCGCCCAGGGATCCCAGTTGTAGATATGTACGTCTGTGCCGCAGATCGCCGTCTTGTGAATTTTAATCAGCACTTCACCGGGCCCGGGCTCTGGGATCGGCTTCTTTACCAGTGTCAAACCCTTACCACATTCACTTTTCACTAATGCATCCATTGTGTTTGCCATACAAATCCCTCAATTTTACACAAATGTCTCCCCCATAAAGACATTTGTTAATTTTCGTCTTTGTTACAAGGACATTATATATAATTTTAGTATATTATGCAATGTTTTTTTCATAATTTTTCAAATTTATTTGTCAATATTTTCACATGTTTTTTGTTATTTTGCTCAGTTTATTTTAGATTTACACAAAAAAACATAGATTTTTACCCGTTTAATAACATGTTTTGTGAATTGTTACCGATGCCCCAGGTGTTTAAAATTTTCCACTAAAATACGGACCGGTGTACTGCACTGGTCCGCATTTTTTCTTTTTTTATTAAAGTATACTGCGTATAATCTTATTGAAGTTCTCCGCATTCCACGCACTTCGTCCGATAAACAACCCGTCTACCCACGGAATCCTAATCAGGCCTGCCGCATTTTCCATATTTACACTGCCGCCATACAGGATGGGAATCCTATTCCCGGTCTTTTCTCCGAAAAGTTCCTTCAGAATATGCCGCATATGCTGATGCCTGGCAGATACATATTCCACTGAGGCTGGTATCCCATTGATTCCTATGGCCCAGACGGGCTCATAGGCCACCCATACTCCGGAAGCTTCCTTCCGGTCCAGGCCGTGAAGCGCTACCTTCAGCTGGGTGCTCAGCGTCTCGTCGCTGATCCCAAAGTTCCGCTGTTCCAGGGTTTCACCCACACACAGCAGAGGGGTGAAGCCGTATTCCAATGCGGTTCTGACTTTTCTTCCTTCTTCCTGGTCGGTTTCCCGGAATGTGTGTCTTCGCTCGGAATGTCCGATCTCCACGATGTCCACTCCCACTTCTTTTAACATCAGCGGGGATATCTCACCGGTGAACTGCCCTTCTTTCTCCCAGCACATGTTCTGTGCGCCCAGTTTCACATGGGAACCTTCCGTTACCTGACGGGCAGCCTCCAGGGTAGTATACGACGGTATGACAAAGAGTTCCAGGCGTTCCTGCGGAAGGTCCGCGGTCAGTTCCTTCAGTCTTTGCAGATATACCTTCGTCTCCTCTATGGTTTTGTACATCTTCAGATTTGTTCCCAGGTATTTTTTTTTCACTTCATCCATATCTGGTCACCCGCATTTCATCCGGTTCTCGGACTCGATCTCCTTGATCGCTTCCACCTTCGGCGTCGACGGGGAATCCCGGAATTCCAGGGAAAGCCACCGTTCCAGAATGCATTTCGCCAGTTCCACCCCGATGACGCGTTCACCCATACACAGTACGTTACCGTCATTGCTTAGTATTAACCGTTCCGCCGAAAAGATGTCATGGCAGACCCCGGCACGGATTCCCGGGAATTTGTTGGCCGTCATGGACATGCCCAGACCAGTCCCGCAGATCAGTACCCCGCGCTTTTCATAGCCGCTGTCTATAATTTCCCGGCATACTTTTTTGGCAATATAGGGATAGTAGATATCGTCCGTTTCACTGTCACACCCCATATTTTCAACCGTATAGCCCTTTTGTTCCATAAATTTCATCAGCTCATTTTTCAAATGAACTGCCGCGTTATCACAACCAATTACAATCGTTCTCATAATATCCTCCAATCGCGGGGAGGAGACTGGCACCTCCCCGCGTTATCTACATGGAATCAAGCCGGATCACATCCAGGTCGTCGGGGATATATAGGTTTCCATGATAGTAACCGCGCCCTTCCTGCAAGTATTCTTCCTGTCTGTGACCGTAGGTCTGGTCCTCGGTATGCCAAAGGATCAGATTCTTCACATGCCTTTTTTCAGCCAGAGTACATGCGTCCCTTACCGTACTGTGGTGATATTCATAAGGATGAAAGATTTCCCTCTGGCTGTACAGGCAGAATGCCTCCGACAGCAGCCAGTCAGCATTTTCCACATAATCCTCCCTGCTCTCATGGCAGGGTTCATCTCCCAGGAATGTCAGCACTTTTTTGCATTTTAACTGCATCCGGTATCCGAATTGTTTTGCTTTTGTCGAACAGAGATCGAAGAAGGTGATCTGGTATCCCATGATGGCTCTTTGCTCCCCGTCCGCCACAGGGACCCAGCATATTCTCTCCTTCATTAACTTTTGTTCCACGGCCCGCAGCGTGAGGCCGCAGATCGTTCTGATTTTCTCCAGCAGTTCCGGGTGCGCATATATATGTAATATTCCCTCATACCTTCCCTGGCTCATCCGGTAGGTGATCATCCGGATGGCACAGATGATTCCCAGCAAATGATCCGTGTGTTCATGGGAGACAAAGATATGGCGGACCTGGTTCCAGGAAATACCAGCTTCTTTGAATTGACGGTAGATACCATCGCCTCCTCCGCCGTCTGTCAGAAGATAATTCTCTCCGTCGCAAATTGCGTAACAGGTATTATAATACTTCGTTACCAATGCGGTTCCGGTACCCAGAACAATCAGATTTTCCATACTTATGCTATGCCACTACCCCTTTCTGATCCCGGTACATGCCTTTCTTCCATTTTCCATCCAGCATGTCGGCCATAATCTGATTCAGCAGATCCCCGAATTCCGGTTCTACAATATGCATATCCGCAATGATCAGGTCCAGATTTTCATTTTCTTTATCAAACTCTTTTTCCAGGATGCTGCGCATCAATGTGGCGCGTCTGGACCACCGGGGTTCCTTTTCATCCGGCTCCCATACCGGCCCGTCTCCATTCCCCTCAGACCATCCGCGTTCCTTGGTACAGATCTCTTCTCTCTGATCATATGCGGACCAGCCCTGCATCGGAATGACAAAAGCCGTGGGGCCCTTGGTGCTGTTTAGTTTCTCCGCAAAGTAATGGGACAGGTCTTCGATCTCATCCAGCGTGGGAACCATGATGGTTACTCCTTCGTTATGCTGATAGGGAAGCTGGGTATCTTTATACGGTTTTCTCCTGCCGGACTTAAAGTCATCCAGATATTCCCGGGGCAGTGAGGCGAGGGCGCCGAACGCAGACTGGTCGCAGCCGCCGGGGGTGACGATCTGCGGAATGCCTGTATCAGCAGCGGCTGTTACCCGCTCCCCGGTCCAGGTCGCAGGTGTGCCGTATACACTGTGATACATGTTATTGGTCAGTTCTCCAGTGGTCAGGTCGATGATGGCGGTAATCTGTCCGGAACGGATCAGATCTTCCATCGTGGCTCCGGTTCCTACCTGGTGGATGATAATGGTATCCCAGCCATGGGCATCCCAGTACGCACTGCAGCGGTTTACCGTCTGGGTCGTGGTGCCGTAGGCGGTGATGGCCATCAGCGGTCTGGATGAGGAGGCATCGATCTCTCCCACTTTGCCCATGGCTACGATGGCTGCCGCAGCGTTGGCTACCATCTTGCGGGTAACGATATTGATGCCCTGCTCCGCCGTGGGATTCATGATGTAAATATCTTTATTTCCCAGCCACATGCTGACATCGCTGGAAGCCATGTCCGTCATCATGATCTTCGGCACCCCGAAAGGAAGTGCGCGCATCAGATAGGTCACTGTGGTGGTACCCATGGAACCGGCCCAGGAGATAATCCCATCCACTTCGCCTGCTTCATACATCTGCATGATCTTGACGGCTCCGGCTTCTCCCACCGTCTGAACCGCTGTCGAACGAGGTGATTTGAATATCTCTTCCTTGGTCTTTCCCACTGCTTCCAGAACTTCCGCCAGAGAGATATCCGCGAAATCCACGTCGTGGCCGCAGCCGCAGTTTAAGATCTTAACGTCTCCGCCCGCTTTTGTCACCTCATCCGCCAGAAACTTTAATTCAGTAAATTTTGTATCACACATTCCTGCTACGATAATTTTCGGTTTTTTCTCCATTTTCTTACCTTCCTTTTCTTTCAGCCGTCATCCGGATCTCTTTGTATTCCTGGGTTGCTGCCAGTACCGCTTTCTCGATCGGCATCCGTTCTGCCGCGGAACCGCCGATGAAGCCCTGGGCGTTCGTCCGTTCCAGTACATATTTGACCTCTTCCGGTCCCTTGATCGGGCCACCGTGGGCGAATACGATCACGTCCGGATTCACCGCTCTGGCCGCGTCGAAGATCCGCTGGCTCAGTTCACATGCCTCATCCAAGGTCAGGTTACTCTTAGCTCCCATCAAACCGCCCACGGTGGAACCTACATGGGAGGAGATGGCGGGGCATCCGGTTTCCGCCAGGATTCTCGCCTCATCAGGGGTAAAGGCATAGGCCAGAGAGAACATTTCCATCCGGTGCGCCTCGGCTACAAAGTCAACTTCCCGGTCCCAGCCCATTCCGATGGCAGCCATCTGTTCCATGATGGAATCACCGTAGATCTTCATCATGAACGGGTTGATTCCTGAGATTCCCGCTTCCCAGAGTTTCTTTAAATGTTCTCTGTGAGGAAACAGCGGATTTGTTCCGCCGGACAGGGACAGTACCGGCGTATCCTTTACATTTGCCACGATTTCCGGAGCCAGGCTGAAGATCACTTCGTTAATATCGGAGTAAGGCATAAGCGGCGCCAGGGACCCCTGCCCTTTCATTCTCCAGTAGCTGGTCGCCGATACACAGATCAGGTCCGCACCGCCTTTTTCCTGTAATTTCGCTGTCAGGCCGCTGCCGCAGTTGGGCATGAACAGCACCTCTTTTTTCTCGATTTTCGCTCTTAAGAGATTAATTACCTCATCTTCTTTAAAACGCTTTGCCATGTTCTCTTACCTCCTGATTTATATGAATTTATTTAAAAATGTTTCCGTGTTCACAGTGATGATCCGCCGCACTTCTGCCGCTGTAACCAATCCGCTGTCCGTCAGCCCATCTGCCAGGTCCTCCAGATTCTCTCTGGTATCCGTCTGCTCGTAGAAAGGAAAATCACTTCCGAAAAGCAGATGCCCCGTACTGCCCGCCCAGCCCTTAACTGTCTGCAGAAGCTGCTGCATAGGCCAGTTCAAAGTTTCCTTCGTCTTTCCAAAGTTGGTGCTTACGTCCGCATAGATGTTGGGATGCTTGCGAAGCAGCATGGCCGTCTCCTCGTACCAGATCCGGCCGGCATGGCCCAGGATAATCTTAAGCTCAGGAAATTTAAGCGCTGTCTCATCCATATAGACGGGGCGGCCGTAGATATCCCCGTAAGGCCTGACACCGATTCCTCCGCTGTGGAACAGGATTGGTTTCCCGTACTCCTGCATCTGCCGGTAGACCGCGTCCAGGCGCTCATCATTTGGGTAAAACCGCTGCATATTACAGTGCAGCTTCAGTCCCGCAAAACCCTGATCCTCCATGCAGCTTCTCAGGAAATCCACACTGCCCGCTTCAAAAGGATTCAGTGTACAGAATCCCAGAAGCTTCTGATCCGACTGCCGCACCGCATCGGCCACATATTGGTTCAGGCCGCGTATGTCCTGGTTTGTCAGTTCCGGCCCGAAGGCCAGGGCGCTGACTACCGTCCGGTCGATTCCGGCCGCCTCCATGGAGGCGAGAAGTCCGTCGGCGTCAAAGGAAAAACGGCTGTTTCTGTTCTGAAAATATCGGCGCATTGATTCGGGATTTCTGTCCATGGGCCACAAGTGTGAATGTATATCAATTACCACCGGAATCACCTCTCTTATCTGTTATCTTTCCGTTTATAGAATTATCAACAAATGTATATCTCTTACATCCCGCCTGGCCGGTTCCGCTGTAATCCGATAACCCGATACGGCTTCCTTAGATATTGCCTTATCAGATTCCGCTTTATTCCACATATCCGAAACGTTCGATTGCTGTTCTTAATTCTTCCTGTTCTTTCATGGCTTCCTCAAGAGGCCGCCCCTGCTGCACATATTCTATAGCCTGGAGCATGGCCCGCACTCCGGCCGCCGCTCCCATGGGATGCCCCTGGACCGCTCCGCCCGGCGCCAGCATAATGTCTGTACCGCAGTCTTTCATATAACGTTCCACGACTCCCGGATGGACACCTCCGCCCATCGACGGCAGCGTCGGTCTGATCTTCCCCCAGGGCAGGGACAGCTGATGTGCGGTCTGGATATATTTTAACCGCTCCAGCGGATAGCCCCCGTACGGGGTGTTCATCATCACAATATCCGCTCCGCATAACCTGGGCAGCTTTCCGATGGCCAGATCGCTGCCCATGCCGCTGTTCACCCCTTCATAGAACATACCGGAGCCGGCATAGTGGCCGAGTATCGGAACCGGGCAGGTGCTGGCGATGTGCTGCAGCATACTGTAACCGATGGTTGCGAAATTTAACATCAGAGCTTTCGCTCCCGCTTCGAGAAGCCGTTTTACATGATCTTCCTGTACGGACGCGCTTTCGGTGGCATTTACCACATAGATCGTTTCTTTTCCTGTCTTTTCGTAGGCAGCCCTGGCCGCTTCATTGTAAGCCTTGACCCGCTCTACGGCCGGAGAGAAATCCGGATTGCCCAGGAGTTCATCATCCTTGATAAAATCCACGCCGCCCAGGGCCGTCTCATAGAAAATACCGGCACCGGTCTTCGGGCTGTGGCCCGTACACGGTTTGATCATATTTAAGAGCAGCGGCCGGTCTTTTACTCCGGTTAACTCCCGAAGTCCCGCGATCCCGAAGTTGGGCCCGTGAAACTGCCTTACGAATACTTCGGGCAGCTGCAGATCCAAAAGCTTCACCTGGGCAGAGGTGGACGCGTCATTGCCCAGCAGGGTGGTCAGCAGCATCGGCAGTGACCCTTGAAAATTCACGTAAGGGTAAGCGATCTGGATAAAATAGTCTTCCTGCTCCCCAACGCTTTGGGTAGACAGATCATTGGGCGGCGCTTTCAGAATCCGTATCACTTTTCCCATATGGTTTCTGCGCATTGCCTCATCGATGCCCGGCACGGGCACCCAGGTGCCGATGGTCTGCCCCACCGCCATAGCCGACGCCTTGGCCGTTATATCCGTCCCCCGCGGCAGCCTGATATAATAGACAGCCAGCACATAGTCCTGTCCCTGTATCTCCTCCGGCAGGCAGAATAATTCTTCCTGTTTCATGCTTACCTCCATTTGTGTTTACCAGCACATATAAGCAGGGCGAACATGATATTCAACCCCTTACTCCCCAGTTACCGTAACTCCTGTCTCATACAGAATCCCGTCCCGTATCACCTGGACTTTCATCTTCCCGTGCAGTCCTTCTTTGCTGATAAATTTATCGGTCTCACGGGAATCGCTCTTCTGAAAAGTACCGACACACATGGCCTTAAAGCTGGTTGCCGACGTGGATATGTAATACCGGTGTACTTTACCGCTGTCCTCGGTCAGCAGCAGCATAACCAGTTCGCCCTTTTCAAATTTCGCGTTAAACCGTATCCTGTCTTCTTCCTCCGTGACAGAGGCCTGACATCCTTCCGGCAGCTGCTCCCCGGCTGCCTCGGCCGGTATCTCCGTCTCGAATTCTTCCGTGATCCCCAGTGTCCCCAGAAGCTGTCCTTCCCCCAGCTGCGCAGTCTCTCCCGCATAATATAACGGCAGTTTTCTGGCCCGGTAGCAGTTGGCCGGAACCTCCAGCTCGTAGACCACCTGCCCGTCAACCAGTTCACAGGTAATGGAATTCAGCGTCAGTTTGTCTTTATCCGGTCCCATCAGCGCCATGGAACCCAGTTCCTCACTGGGCTTACCGTCTATATAAGCGATTCCACCCGAATGGACCATGTAACGGTCCTCTGCATAGTACTCCACATTGGATATATAGGGTGAGAAGAAATCGCTTCCCCGTTCCCTGCCGTACTCCCAGACCTGGCGCACCGTATGATTTTTACGGTCAATCCGGTACCGGACTCCCCTGGAATAACTGTCCGCGGCCTTCTGGTATTTCTCCGGGTATTTACTCCGGAAATGTCCGTTGTCAAACAGCATCAGATCCCCGTTCGGCGTATAGATCACCCCATGCTGTTCATACTGGTACTCAAACGGTTCCCCTTCCGGTTTCAGAAAATACCGACTGACAAAGTCCTCCGGCCACTCATCCGGATCTCCCAGCACCCAGTTCAGGGCCCCTGTGTCATAATCCAGGTTGATTACCACGTCCTGATGCCGTCCGGAGATGGTCAGGCTGTTGGTGTCTTTTTCATACCAGATCGAGTTATTATGGAACCAGTCCCTGTCATCCCAGCTGCCCGATTTTCCGCAGTTCTGAGGCAGGACGGATTTGTAATCCCAGCGTTTTAAGATCTCTCCCGTGTCCTTGTGGATGAGTACACAGACATCCTCCACCGTAGGGGCATCCGCATCCTGGGTCAGCACCAGGATATTGCCGTCCTCCATCACAAACTGGTCGTGATGGTAGCCGCCGGGCAGCCGGTATTCCCGGAACACCTTGCCGCTTACCGCCATCTCGTACAGTCCTGTGGTATAGTACGGAAGGCCCGTCAGACGCTCCGTACCCACCAGCAGATGTCCGTTGGGCAGCCGCTTCAGCGCAAAGTTCAGATTCGCGTCCGAATACCAGCGGATATCCCCGCGGTAATCCACCGCCACCGGTTTCGATCTCACCGCCGCGGTGAGCCACATCATCTGATCCCCCATATAAACCGGGTCCGTCTCACAGCGGGTGGGCTGCGGTACCCGTTCGTTCATGGGGCCGGTCCGGATGACCACCTCGCCGCGTTCTCCGGTGGACAGGGTCAGTAAAACATGGTTGGCCGTATCCGCGTATAGTCCGTAGACCGGCAGAATGTGTTCACACTGTGCCGGAAATGTGTGAACCACATTTCCGGCTGTTTCCTTTCCGGACACGGTGACCGTAACCTCTGCCGGCACGCCGGTCCGGAACAGGACCATGGCGGTTAACGGGGCCAGCATGTAGGGATTGAGTTTCACCAGGGGATTCTGAACTGTCCAGGTCCCTTCTGAAAATTCTTTCAGGAAAGCCTGTTCGTTCTCCCGCTGGGCAGTAATGATATGTTTTTTCTTTCTATATTTCATCCCATTTCACTTCCTGTTTTCTTGGAATACACCGTTTTATTTCCACTCGTTTCCGGCCCAGTAAGGCAGATAGACATGGCTCCGGTAGCAGGTGCAGAAGTTGCCGTTATAGCGGGCTTTGAATACCACTTCATCGTTTAAGAGTTCCACGAACAGGCAGTTTTGTACCGGGGATGTCAGGAAATCCCAGTACCCCTGGGTCTGGCGTCCTTCGTTGTCAAACATGGTCGCGGAGAAATCAATCCAGTAATGTCCGGTTCCCAGATAATCCGCATTCCCCATTACGGCGGAGTTTCCTTCGATGCCCAGATCCCGGTCGGAGGCCCAGAGCTTTTCCACTGTCATATGATCCTCATCCACGCGGTAGAGAACGGCTCTGGATGACTTGTTGATCACCTCGATACCCAGGTTCTCCCGATACTTGTGATAGGAAACCATATTGTCAAAGATCAGCAGATCGCCGTTCGGAAGAAGGGTCACTTTATGCTGTCCATGAGGATAGAAGAACAGGTCCCCCTGTGCTTTCAGGATTTTGCCGCGAAGTTCTTCCGGTATTAATTCCTTCTGGGGATCATCCGCCGGTTCGGTCAGAATCCATTTTATTTCCCCGGTGGCCGCGTCGTATTTCACCAAAGCGTCCTGGTTCCGGGCTGAGAAGATAAAGCAGTCGTCGGAAGCATCGTAGACGATAGAGTTCATATGGCACCAATCCAGCGTCTCCGGGCGCTCCGGATGTTTCCGGCTGCGGTAATGGAATACGGATTCCGGAATCGGGAATATCTTCTTGGCATCCCATTCCCGGACGATCTCACAGGTCTTACGGTCAAATTCCACTATATAATCTTCCTCGCGGTGGCTGCCGGGTTCCCGGGTCAGCGCGACGATGTTGCCGTCAGGCATCTCGATGATGTCATGATGGATGCCGTCGCAGAAGTATTCGTGGACAAATTCACCCATCAGATTGATTTCGTAACAGCTCTGGGTATAATATCCGGTTTCCGCCTTCTCGGAACCGATCATCATGTTTCCGTTTTTTAACGGCGTCATGGGACCTACATTTCCCAGAATAATATCGGAGAGATACCAGCGGATATCGCCGTTCCGGTCAAAGGCCGCCGTGTAGGAAGGTTTCTGTCCCGCAGCCTTGCCGGCGTCTGTCAGATGCATCGGCAGCGCATAGTTGCCGTTTACGAACACCAGTCCGTCCGCCAGTTTATTCCGTTTGATCTCCTGGATTTCTATTTTCTGCATATCCGCAGGAAGAGGAGCCGTCTCAATATGTACGGTTTTATATGCCTTGCTTCCGTCGCTTCCGATGGCCGTCAGGCGAACTTCATTATCACAGCCCGCATACAGTGCGTAGACCGGGATATAATGTTCCCTTGAACATTCCCCGAACGACTGGGTGAATGTGCTCTCCCGGTCCTTACCCGGCGTTCTCAGCACGATTCTGGTCTCCTGATCCGTCCGGAACATCAGCAGCGCGCTTAAGGGGGACTGTCCGAATGGGTCCACCACCAGATAGGGATTGTCAAATGTATAATCTCCTTCCGCATATTCTTTCAAAAGCTGTTCCCTTCGTAACCTCTGCGCAGGTTTCAGATCCTCATAAACTTTTTTCTCACTCATTTTTCTTACTCCTCCTTAAGTTCTATATTTTCAGGAATCCGGTCAGCATCCAGAAAGGTATGATGATAATGCACAGGAATACAGTGGCCAGCACGAACCGGATACTCCCCCATTTTAGCGTGGTCTTATTATCAAACATGCCGTAACTGAACAGAATCAGGAACAATACCCACTCATACGGGAAGAACAGCTGCTGAACGCCCCATACGAAACCGTAGGACGCGCCTACTGCTGACAGTCCCAGCTTTCCTGCTATCTCGATGATAGAGGGTACCAGCGCGGCCGTGGCGGCCATGGGAGTCATGAACATATTGAAAATCACACCGAACGCGTAAGCCACCAGTATCATGCCGAAATTATTAGCTCCGCCCAGCAGCGGCAGTGTCATATCACCGATCATGGAGCTGAAGCCTACCGCATTGGATACACTTCCGATGGCCATACAGGAAGCGGTGAAAATAATAATCGGAAAGTTCGTCGCCTGAAGATCCTCGATGGGGGAAATGTGAATTCCCGGAAGGAAACAGGCAGCCGCACCCAGCATGAACAGCCAGCCGGGATCGATCTTCGTAAACAGCATGCCAAGCAGTACCAGCGCGATGATAACCAGCATCTTCTTCTCTCTGAGCTGCATGGTGCCTAAAGATTTCGCTTCTTTTTCCAGGTGGTCTTTACTGGAGAACTGGACATCCTGTTTGAACAGGATCAGGATCAGCCCGGTACTGACTACCAGCCACAAAAGGGCGGGCAGTGCGTTGGAGATCAGATGCTGCATCCAGGTTACTTCGATACCCGCATTTTTCAGATGCTGGGCAATAATCATAATATTGTCATCTCCGGACATCCACACCCAGCGGGGCCCGATACCGGCGTTAAAGCCTGCGAACATGATGCCGATCCCTGTCTTGGTTCCGGGTTTTAAATCCATGGCCTTACAGATTCCAAAGGAGATCGCACAGAAGATGGTAACACGGCCGGTGATGTTGGGAACCAGCAGGGCTGCTATAATACCCGCAACCGCCATTCCGATCACGATTCCTTTATAGGAGCCTCCGGTTTTCCGGATACAGAAATACGCCATTCTTTTCATCAAACCGCTCTTATCAAATACAACAGCAATAATCAGGCCGCCCAGGATCAACCAGATGATGGAACCCGTCCACGGCGAAAACACCACATCCGCTCCCGCTATCCCGAACAGGATATAGAACAGATTCAGCAGGATTCCGGCTATGTACACCTGGATCAGATCCATGACCCATACCAGAATCGCCCAGAGGGTGATCGCCATAAATCCTTTCATCTGTAAGGTCACCACTTCGGTGGTCGGTACCAATAAAAAAATCAGTAGTGGAACCCCTAAAGAAATTACCCATTTTAAAATCTGTAATACATTGTTTTGATTCGTTTTTGCTGTCATCCCTTTTCCTCCAATTTTAAATTTCCGCTGCTAATTCACTGAAAAATCACCGCAATTCCTTTTAATAGCTGTTAGATGCCTAACATTTTTTCAGTCTTTTTCTTTGGTTCACACTCATTTGCTTCACCTCCGCCGGGATAATGTTCACGTTTCATATTTTTTAACATTTTACAAACAAATTCTAACATCTAGCTCTCACATTTACAACATTTTTTCTTACATTTTATTCATTTCGTGATAGCAAATAAATGTTAATCTCTATTTTTGTTACATTGTACCAATGATTTTCACCTTTTAATGTTTAAAACAACACTATTTTGTTAATAATTTGTTATGTTTTAACAAATTTTGTTAATCTGATCATTTTATAGCATCCTTATATTGATTTTATGCCTTAAAACCGTTATAATTAGACCGTCATAGGGAATCGCAAATACAACAAAAAAGGGGTATAAATTTGGGAAAAAAGAGCGAACGGATGAACCGTTTAATTGAAATGCTAAAGGAGCAGGAATCCATATCGATCAGAAAATTATCTGAAATGTTAAATGTTTCAGAAATGACGATCCGGCGCGATCTGAAATCATTGGAGGAGAATGACGTGATCAATCGCGGATATGGAAAAGCTACATTGAAAGAGACACCTCGGGAAGACTTTAAAGATGAAAATTATGAATTGCTTTCAGCGAAAACGAAGCACAACGATGAGAAAGAACGGATCGGCAAATACGCAGCCACTTTGGTGAAACCGGGCGATATCCTGATCCTGGATACAGGGTCCACAACGGAGAGAATCGCCAAATACATACCGGATGACATGGATCTGACGGTTATGTGTTATAACTACAATACGCTGGCTTACCTGGTTCACAAGCCCTATGTAAATCTCATATTTCCCGGCGGCTATTATCACCCGAACGGTCAGTTTTTTGAATCCCTGCACGGTATTAAGCTCATCGAGGAAACCCGTGTAACCAAAATGTTCCTCTCCGTATCGGGGATACACAAAACCCTCGGCATCACCTGTTCCAACAACTATGAAGTGCTGACCAAGCGCAGTGCCATCCAATCCGCCAGGACCCGGATCATCGTCACGGATTCCAGCAAATTTGGGAAAATACGGCCGGCCTATTTTGCCACTTTGGAGGATGTGGATATGATTATCACCGACACCGGCTTATCACAGGAATGGCAGGAATATCTGGATCGGTTGGGAATCCAGTTGGTTATGGTATAATGCATTTGACAATAAAAAAACAGCTGAAATCGAAAACGTTACTGTTTTGCTCCTTGTCAGGAACTGAAAACGGTAACGTTTTGCGTTTCAGCTATTTTAACAGCCAGATCAAAAGGTAATTATGGTTATACAGCCAGCTCAGGAAGGAACTGCGTCCGATCATCTCAAAAAAGGTCTGTCCGGTCTGCGTCCCCGCGAATACGGTGAGCAGCAGGAACCCGATCCAGATAACCAGAAGCCCTTCCGCCGCTCCTAACACCAGCCCTGCCGTTTTGTTCACGCCCCGCAGCACCGGCAGGTTCGCGATAAAGTCAAACGTAAAGAGCGTAAACCGCAGTACCAGTGTTAAAATCAGGAAAACGGCAACGAACGCGATGAGATTGACAATGGCCCCCGCCAGATAAGCGGCGATAGTTTCATCAAGCCCCGTGGCTTCCAGGAAGGAACCCTCCGCAGGCGCTTCTGACTCCGTCTGCGGGCCGCTCCCATCAGCCGCCCCGGGCTCTGACTCTATCTGCGCCAGCATATTCCGGATAATACTCGGGAGTTGAATAGAAGCGCCGCTTCCTGTATTTCCATCTCCCGCGTTTTCCCCATCCGCCGTATCACCATCATGTTCCGCATCCGTCTCTCCCAGCTCTGCCACCACTTCCGCTATGTTCTCCTTCACCGTACCGTACAGAGGCGTATGGTCTTTCAGGAAATCACTCACATAGGGAGTAACAAACCAGACCACCACCATCGTCACGATCAGAGAGAGAAATGAGATAAGAATCCGAATAAAACCTTTGTGATAACCGTTGACCGTCAGACCGGCCAATACGATCACAACTGCTATTAGTAACCAGTTCATGTGTGCCACCTCTTTTATTTCAGTTTAATCTGCCGCGTATTCGAGGAATCCACCACTATAAATTGATTCCCTTTGTTCTTTGGAATGATATCCAATATATTCCTTGTCATGGTTCCCGTAAATTTTTCCACACCCTTCAGGTTATATATTGAAAACTGTTTCTGATAAAACATCAAAAGCTGGTCATCGTATATTTTGATCCGGTCAAATTCCGTATCCAGCTTCTGGGTCAGAAGCAGGCTGCCCTGCGGATTATAGATCCTGGCGCTGAATTTACTGGCATTATCCGCAGAGGTCACCACGATCCCGATATGATTTTCGTCATAAAAAATATCCACCAACTGTTCCCCTTCTTCCAGCGGAACTTCCGCCGAAAGCTCCGGGATCTGTTTTCCCTCGAAAATAAGAAACCGGTCGTCCCCGAAAGCCACCGCGTGTTCATTATCTATAAACACGGTACGCGGGAACAGCACGCTGTCTACAATCTTACCGCTTACCAGCTTGTCCGTATAATTCTGCCCCACGGAGCCAAAATTATAAAAGGCCACATGTGTTTTCAGCGCGCCTCCGTCCAGCTGCAGATAGGATACGATGACCCTGGTATTGTCATTGGAAATATCAATATCTACCGGGTACCCGGAAATATCCAGGGAGGTCTTATTTTTGGCAAGCGGTTCCCCGCCGCTTTTGTCATAGATATTGATCCAGGTGGTGTCTCCGTCCTCCAGCACTACAGCTACCGTTCCCAGTTCCGAGACACGGAACTTCTGAATCGGAAAGTTGGTGTTCACTTCTCCCTGATTCCCGTCAGCGTCAAAGAGAAACAGCTTTGTTCCCTTGATATCGCCAACCGCCGCCATATTTCCACATAGATCCACCGTGGGGGACTGCATTTCATAAGTATAAGCCCACAATGTATTATTCTGGGCGTCACAATAAGAGACTCCGTCCTTATTGTATTTCAGGATCTGCCCCTGAAATTCCATGTACTGAGTCGTCACTGTATCCTCACGTTTGATATCGGTTTGCACTTCGTACTCTTTATATTCCCGGTTCTGCAGGTAAAAATAGGCCGCCGTTCCAATCATGCCTAATACAACCAGCACTGCCAGTATCTTATAAAATTTTAAAATCCGGTAGCGCCTGATTTCTTTCTTTACGGAAGCCGCCTCATCCACGGAGACGATCTTTCCCCTGCTTTCCAGTTCTTTCTTCTTTTTAAAATATTCCCTTGCGTTCGGCAAAGTTTTACTCACCCTTTTATATATTATGCCCGTGTTGTCCGGCGTGTTGGTATCTAAAGAATCTACGGCATTATATCACGATCACAGCAGCAATCATGATCCCTCCGTGGGATGCACACTCCGCGCCAAGGAAACCACTCCGGCGCAGCTATAATGTCTACGACATTATATCACATATAAAACACGTTATCAAAAAAATAAATGTGAAATTTGTATGACTCTATCAAATTATGCTGCTATTCACGGCTTACTTTGGTAAGCTCATAAAACTAATATATCACCAAAGCAGGGCAGGGTAGGCACGGGAAGCGGGGACGGAGACGGGAGACACAAGTAATGGGGCCCAAACCGCTTGAGGCCGGGCCTTAGAATAACTTACGCAGATGACGGGAGAACCTCGCAGGGCCTGGAACACTGTCCGAGCCGTCCTATGGCGAGTTTGTTCCGGGCCCTGCCAATAAGAGGTTCTCCCGCCATCGGAGTTAGTTGTTCTTAGGTCCGGCCGAAGCGGTTTGGGCCCCATTACTTGTGTCTCCCGTCTCCGTCCCCGCTTCCCGTGCCTACCCTGCCCGGCCCTTCAACTGATACCTATTTTATTTACATTCTTCAATGTAAGCGGATTTGACGGATGCCGGCGGAGTCAATTACCATATATTGATATTTTTTGTCTCCGGGAATAATCTCCAGGATAGGCAACGGCATATCACCGCTGTATCTTTTCCGGCCGTTCAGGTCATAGATCTGAAGGGTCTTGTCCCTGCACAGGAGCAGCTGATTCTTGTATAGTTTGATTTCGTCATATCCCTCTTCCAATTCTTTTGTAAACTGCCGGGCGCCGTCTGCACTGTAGATTTTCAGCAGAATGGGGGCTCCCTCCTGTTGTCTCACCGTCATTCCGATATATTGGTCATTAGAGAAATAGTCTAACACCCTCTCTTCTTCCGGGAGGTCGATCTGCTTGAAAGGTTCCGGTATTTCATTTCCTTCAAACAGGAGCATACTGCCGCTTCCCAGGGCCGCCGCATGAGCGGAATCCAGGAAAACCACCTGCGGGAATATGGCGCCTTGTATTATTTTACTGCTGACCAGTTGTCTTACCGTCTCTGAGCCCACTTTCTGTAAGCGGTATAACGCAATATGGCTTGTGGATGCGGTGTGTTCGGGCTGCATATCCAACTGCATATAGGAGACTATGAGCTTAGTACCGTCCGGCGAGATATCCAGGTCTGCAGGGTATCCCATCCTGTCCTCGGGTACACGGCAGCCGCCCAGGGAATCTCCGGTAAGACCATTGTAGATCTCAAGACGGCTGTCTTTGCCCTCCGCAAGAATAACAGCCACCAGCCCTCGGTCCGAAACCCGGTACCGCCGGATTGGCAGCTGTGTATCTATCCCTCCTCTCTTACCAGACGTGTCAAACAGGAGTATCCGGTTTCCCCGGATATCCCCCATTGCCGCCATGGTACCGCAGGTATCGGGAAATGGATTCTGCATCTGATAGCTGGCGTTCCATTGACGCTGGTTATCACCACTGATATAGGTGACGCTCTTGGTGTCATATTGCAGGAATCCGCCGCAGAATTCCTGATATTCCATTCCTTTTGAACTGGTCATGACCTGATTCGACTGCACCTCATAAGCCTTGTAGGTGCGGCCCGCTAATCCGGCGGCCGCAGCGGCCACAGCGATAATGGAAACACACAATACCGCCGCGATCCCCTTTGTATGTTTACCCTTTGGTACAGATTTTTTTCTGCCGGTATGGAACTTCTTTAAAAATCTGTTTTTGTTAATCTTCTGCTTTTTTCTGAAATATTCCCTCGCATTCGACAATAGATTTCACCTTTATGGCAGCTGGATCTTATCTCCCGCCAGAATCCGGTCTCCGTTGTCGATGCCGTTCAGCTGGCAGATCTCATCCACTTTACTATAAGTTCCATATAATTTTTTACTGATTTTAGCCAGCGTGTCCCCTTTCTGTACGGTATAATACTGACCGGTCAGAGAATTCGATGCCGGTTCGGCCGGAGTCTCGGGCTGGTCTGCCGGCTGTTCCACAGGCTGCTCCCCTGCCGGATCTCCCGGCTGGTCAGCCGGCTGTTCCCCTGCCGGATCTCCCGATTGGTCTGCCGGCTGTTCTCCTGCCGGTTCTGCCGATTGATCCGCAGGCTGCTCCGGGGTCTGGTCTGCCACAGCCGCCGCGCCAGGATCTGTCTGTTGATCCGCAGGCGCTTGTCCCTCAGGCTGGCTCCCATCGGCCGGCTGCTGTCCCGCCGGTTCCTGTTGGTTCTGGGGGGATGTCTGAGGAACCACATTGCCCGCTACGCTCTGTACCGGAATGCCATCCGTATTCTGGCTTGTCCCTCCGTTCTCCGCGGTTATGGTATCATTAATATTATTCAGAGTCGCCTCGATATTCTGCATTTTATCATAATTATTAATCATATTAATCCCGATCACAAAAACGATCAGCACCAGAAACGTACTGGCCGTATACATAAAGGTCATAATCCGTTTCTGATGCCCGGTATCCTTCTTATCCTGCATGACCGCCCGGAAGCTTACCGCCGCGGTATCCGGCACTATCTCCACCGGCTCGATGCCGGTTCCTTCATGTTTATAAATCATATATTCCTGCATCGGCTCATTTTTTTCATAATAAATATAATAGCCGTGCTGTTTTACAAGCTGTCCATTTTCATAGAAAAAGAAAGCATCTTCCTTTTCCAGAGGCTCTCTCATAAAAAATACTTTTTGATTGCCGGCAAAATTCTTCGTATGGGCGCTTAGAATATCTTCGCCAGCCTCCAGGGCGAAGCCCGGCATGGACATATACCATCCCACGATCTCCCGGTTATCGAAAAACTTCTTGATCGTCTCATAGATGCCTGTCCAGGTATCCTCCGTAAACCGGATGCCCTCTTCGTCTTTCTCCACATGTTCCGCTTCAATCGCGCTGTTGATAAACAGGTACTGGCACCCCTCCTGCCGTTTCGCTTCCCCCAGAAGCACCGCCGTTTTCGACTCGGCATCCTCCGTATCTGCCAGCTGATTCAGGTATGTAACTACATAATCTTCCACATATATTTTCTTCTTATCATCTATAACCCCTATTTGTCTTACGTTCTTAGGAAGCCTGACCGGTTCCGTCTCCCCGCCGCCGGTCTGCTCTTCTTCATTATATATTACCTCGATCATACTCACACCTCGCTTCAACCCTTTTCCAGCATATTACCACAATCAACCCAACAGATTTTATCGTTTTATGTCACCAAATCCTAAGTTCTTACCGACATTATTTCCCTTCCTTCGAAAACCGGCCGTGAAATATGTAGTATTATGGTAATTTATGAAAGCGGCCTCTTTCTTTGCGCCGCAGTGCGATTTCGCGGGGCGTTTTATTTCAGAGGAGCAGGCGGGAAGCAAACAGCAGATTATCCACAATAAAGTTCACTTTTCCCGCCGTTATCCACCCTACCTCATTTTCCCCGTGTCCATGCTGCAGATACAAAACAGGATATTCCCGCTCCATTGTATGATCATACCCGGGAGGCGTATATACCAGGCAGCTTTCCCACGTCATAGTCACCGCCGAATAATAATACTCCCTTCGCACGCTTCCATGAGGGACCTCTTTCAGCCGATAAAAATCCTCCCCCATCCCATCCAGCACCAGCTGTACAAAATGAAAACCGGTGCAAAATGGGAACAAAAGCTTCCAGACCCCTTGCGGCCCCCGGGTACAGCCATATTCTTTTTCCCCGATGACAAATGACACCCTGTCAGCCTGGGGTGCCTTTATTTTCAGAAATATCCTGCCATCCTCATCCCTCTCAACCGTCTCTGGCTGCCCCTTCCACGGCAGCACCGGATCAAAAGACAGCATCTGCCAAATACCCGCCTCCCCCTTTTTGCCCACTTTATAGTTAGTTTTTTACATTTTCCTCCATAAAAATATCCCCAAAATTCCCCCGGCGAATAATACCGGAAAAATGGGTAAAACTTAAAACATCTGGTTGTAAAGTGTAAAAGGTTGAGCAAAAAAAGATGTTCATCCATACCAATATGTACCAAAAGAGCATGCATGGAGGAAAAGATGAGACCTAAATCTTCAGATACGGTTTATTATATAAATCCGAAAGGAATGCGGGCGGTGAACCGTTTTTGCGGTACCCTGCAGAAATTAGTGAAAGAGACGGGCGGCAGCGGAAGGCCGATCGTTTTTGTTTGTATTGGAAGCGACCGGGTGACCGGGGATAGTTTGGGCCCTTTGATCGGGTATAAGTTAAATAAGAGCCCGTTTGCTTCCCGCTTTATTATCTATGGGACGCTGGAATATCCGGTTCACGCGCTGAATCTGGATGAGACCATAGGGCATATAAAAAGCACCCATCCGGGTGCGCTGGTGATCGCCATCGATGCTTCGCTGGGGTCTCCGGGACATTTGGGATACGTCACATTGGGAAAAGGGTCTTTGCGGCCCGGAGCCGGGGTAGATAAGGATCTGGCCGAAATCGGTGATATCTTCATTACCGGAATCGTGAATGTATCGGGTTCTATGGAACAGCTGCTGCTCCAGACTACCCGGCTGTCCGTGGTGATGCAGATGGCGGATTTTATCAGCTCGGGTATTCTGGCCGCAGCGAAGAGGCCATTGTTTACTACAGCGATTTACGATGAGGTGTGGGGCATCCAGGACTTGCATTTTTCCGAGTAAGCCCGGGCGATCTCCACAAAGCCGCAGTATTTGTCCGTATAGGCTATGACCAGTACTTCCGGATTGGTGGGAATCGGCAATGTCACCGGCCACATATGTTTCAGGATAATTTCCCGCTCCAGATCATTCAGATCGAAATATTGTTCTGCATTTGTAAGCGCTGCTCTGGGATGCGTCATGGCGTGAAAATGTTCGCCGGTTTCCCTGGCATGTGTACGCCAGTCATACAAAAACAGATCATGCAGCATTCCTGCCCTGGCCGCTGACCGGGCATCCAGATGCAGAGCTTTGCAGATACAGTAATTATAGTAGGCCACGTGAAGACAGTGATCGTAACAGGATGTATCACAGTGATGCGGAAACTCTTTCATCTGTAGTACCACCGGATGTTCCGCGATATCCCGGATGACCTCATAAAACTCTCTTTTATCCTCGTCCGTAGCTGCTTGTTCTACGCTTTTAATTAACTTGTGCATTGGAACCGCCTTCTTTACAAAAATGGAAATAGAAGCTCTTCCCTTCTATTCCCATTATAATACGCATTTCTAAGGAAAAAAACCTAATTTTCCTTAAGAATTTCTAATTTTTTTGTAGATGCCTTCCGCATCCAGTCCATATTTGTGGATCAGGGCTGGCGCGGGACCGGATTCACCAAACACATCATTGACACCGATCTTCAGTACGGGAGTCGGGGCTTTCGCAGCGAGAGCGTCGCAGACCGCGCTGCCCAGTCCGCCGATGACGGAGTGTTCTTCCACGGTGACCACTTTTCCTGTTTCCTTAGCTGCGGCTACGATCAGATCTTCGTCTAACGGTTTGATCGTATGGATGTTGATGACTTTCGCCTGGATTCCATCTGCTGCCAGCATTTGTGCTGCTGCCAAAGACTCCGATACGCACAGGCCGGTGGCTACGATGGTTAAGTCTTTTCCTTCCCTTAAGACTACGCCTTTACCCAACTCAAATTTGTAATCCGGATTGTCATTGATCACCGGTACGGCCAGTCTGCCGAATCTTAAGTATACGGGGCCGTTATGCTCGACGGCGGCACGGACAGCGGCTTTTGCTTCTATATCATCCGCCGGGCTTAACACTACCATTCCGGGCAGCGTTCTCATCAATGCGATGTCCTCATTGCATTGATGGGTGGCGCCGTCTTCGCCTACGGAGATACCGGCATGGGTGGCGCCGATTTTTACATTTAACTGAGGATAGCAGATGGAGTTGCGGACCTGCTCAAACGCGCGGCCAGCCGCGAACATGGCGAAGGTGCTGGCGAAGGGAATCTTGCCGGTGGCCGCAAGGCCTGCGGCTATCCCCATCATGTTAGACTCTGCGATACCACAGTCGATATGGCGGCCGGGATATGCTTTTTTGAATACTCCCGTCTTGGTCGCTGCTGCTAAGTCGGCATCCAGAACTACCAGGTTCGGGTACTCGGCTCCAAGTTCCACCAAGGCATTACCATAGCTTTCTCTCGTTGCGATCTTCTTTACTTCTGACATAATGCTTCACCTACCTTTTCCAAATCTGCCATTGCCACGGCGTACTGCTCATCATTGGGCGCGGAACCGTGCCAGGATGCCTGGTTTTCCATAAAGGATACGCCTTTTCCTTTTACGCTGTGAGCGATAATGGCGGTGGGGCATCCCTTAATCTCTTTCGCCTCGTTGAAAGCTGCGGCGATCTGATCAAAATCATGAGCATCAATATTGATTACATGGAAATTAAACGCTTCGAATTTCTGATCGATGGGATAAGGAGAGCATACATCGGCTACCGAACCGTCGATCTGCAGACCGTTATTGTCCACAATTACAACCAGGTTATCCAGATTCCTGGCGCCCGCGAACATGGAGGCCTCCCATACCTGGCCTTCCTGAATCTCACCGTCGCCCAGCAGGGTGTAGACACGGTAATCGTCATTGCTCAGTTTCGCAGAGAGGGCCATCCCCACTGCCGCGGAGATTCCCTGCCCCAGAGAACCGCTGGACATGTCCACGCCGGGAATGTGTTTTTTATCCGGATGCCCCTGAAGATAGGAGCCAATGTGGCGAAGGGTTTTCAGATCCTCTACCGGGAAGAATCCTCTGTAAGCCAGTGTGGAATACAGGCCGGGAGCGCAATGTCCTTTGGAAAGGACGAAACGGTCTCTGTCCGCTTTGTCCGGTTCTTTCGGATCAATGTTTAATTCTTCAAAATACAGATACGTAAATAGGTCTGCTGCGCTTAAGGATCCGCCGGGATGTCCCGATTTTGCACTGTGTACGGCAGTTACAATACCTTTGCGGATCTCATTGGCAGTTTTCTGTAACTCTAATTTGTTCATGTTCTAACCACCTTTTCCTTTATTCTCCAAAGACAGCTTTATACACTGCCTGGAATTTCACAATATGCTGATTGGTTAACGGTTACCTGACATTACGCCCTATTCCATAACCTGGGCTTTCAGCGCTTTCAGCCGCTTCATCACGTCATTCCCGCCGGCTGCGAAATAGTCGCTGAGCGTCTTATATTCTTCATAGAGCTTTTTATATACCGCCACATTCTCCGGGATTGGTTTGTAATATTCCTCTTTTACCTTACCCATCACTTCCGCGGCCTCGAAGATGGAATCATATCCGCCGTTTGCTTTTCCGGCTGCCACGGCACCGAACATGGCCGCCCCAAGGGCCGGGGTCTGGTCGGATGCGGAGATCCGGATCTCGCGGTTCGTGACATCGGCATAGATCTGCATCATCATCTTATTTTTCTCTGCGATACCGCCGCAGGCGAACAGCTCATCGATCTTCACGCCATTCTTCTCGAACGTTTCGATCACCAGGTTCGTACCGTAGGCGGTAGCCTCGATCAGGGCCCGGTACATCTCTTCCGGTTTGGTCAGCAGCGTACAGCCCAACATCATACCGGTCAGGTCGTAGTCCACATAAGGAGTCCGGTTGCCGTTCCACCAGTCCAGAGCCAATAATCCGCTTTCGCCGGGTTTTAATTTCTGCGCTTTTTCCGTCAGCAGCTGGTGTATACCGATCCCTCTTGCTTTGGCTTCCTCCGTGTAAGCAGCGGGCACACAGTTTTCAACCAGCCATTCGAAATGATCTCCCACACACGCCTGTCCGGCCTCGTAAGCAAAATATCCAGGCATAACACCGTCTTCTACCACGCCGCACATACCGGGTACGATCTCTTCCGTCTCACCTAACAGTATATGACAGGTGGAGGTTCCCATTACCATCAGCAGCTGTCCCGGCTTCGTGATCCCGATACCTGGTACTCCGGAATGCGCGTCGATGATCCCAACCCCTACCGCAGTCCCGGGCTTCAGGCCGGTTTTCGCCGCCCACTCTTCGTTCAGTTCCCCGGCTTTCATACCGAGGGGGTAGATTTTATCGGACATTTTCTCTTCGACCAGATGTTCCATTCTGGGGTCCAGCGCTTTGAAGAAATCTTTGGAAGGATAGCCGTCCTGTTTATGCCAGATCTCCTTATACCCTGCATAACAGCTGGAGCGTTTTTCCACTCCGGTCAGCATGTAGTTTACCCAGTCCCCGACCTCCATGATCTTCTCCGCCCGGTCGTAGATCTCGGGGGCTTCATTCAGGATCTGCATGACTTTGGGTTCCATCCACTCTGAAGATATCTTACCGCCGTAACGGTTTAAGAAGGTTTCGCCTCTTTGTTCCGCGATCTCGGTTATCTTATTCGCCTCGGGCTGGGCCGCGTGATGCTTCCAGAGTTTCACATAGGCGTGAGGCTCTGATTTTAAATCTTCTTTATAGCACAGAGGCTCCCCGTTTTTATCGGTCGGGAGTATCGTACATGCGGTGAAATCGGTAGAAAGTCCGATGACATCCTCCCCGTCGATTCCTGCCGTCTTTAAAACCTCCGGTATCGTTATCTCCACAACCTCCATATAATCGGCCGGATGCTGAAGCGCCCAGTCCATCGGAAGCTTTGTCCTGCCGTCCGGAAGGTACTCATCCATAACACCGTGGGTATAAGGCTTCACGGCCTGCGCCACAATATTTCCGGTCTCCACTTCCACCAGTACCGCACGGCCGGATTGTGTCCCGTAATCAAGTCCAATTGCGTATTTTTTACTGCCCATAACATAACCCTCCAATTTTATATTTTTAGAATACTGTAAGGTATCTTATCAGTCAAGAAACAGATGGATTATTAATAAATAAATTTACTTATATTTTTCATTTTATTAATATTTTTCCCAGAATCTTTGGATTTTCCAGTTAATCCATACGATTTTCCGTTAATATTTCAGATGCCGCCTTGGATTTTTGCATTTTTATTATTAATAATTTTGAACTTCGCATTTATTTTTAAAACGCAGCTCGGGGATTAGGAATGGATCTTCGCATAGGAGGTACTGCCGCGGATAATCAGTTTCGGTTCATATTCCACATGGTAAATACTGGTCGGCTGGATCTCGCTGTTGTACGTATTCAGGGAGGCGATCTTTTTGACTACAATATCACAGGCGTCCCGGCCTTTCAGCACCACGAAATGCTCCAGCGTCGTCAGGGACACCCCCTGCAGGCTGGATATCAGCGTATTATCACAGCCCATAACCGAAATATCGGCAGGTATCTTATATTTGGCCTCCAGGAGAGCGTCCATAATTCCCACTGCGATCATATCGTCCAGCCCCACGATGGCTGTGATTCCCTTCTCATCCCGGATCAGTTCCTTTGTCATGTCATAACCCATCCGGTATTCAGAATCAATGCTGGGCATCTGCTCATTCCACCGCTCACCCGGACTTTTGATAATCACCTGATAGCCAGGCCCCATTCCCTCGAACTCACTGACAAAACCATCCACCCGCTTAATTCTCGCCGGAAGGCGTTTTAGAAGCGGTGTCGTTACGAAGGCTACTTTGCGGTGCCCTAATTCCAACAGATGTCTCGCCATCAGCCTCCCCGGCTTAGTGTTGTTCAGCTCCACCGTGTCCACGCTCATGGTTTCATCCCGATTCCCGATAATCACGATGGGAATGCTGGCGGACAGCTCGTCCACCTGTCTGCAGAAGCTGGGGCTGGATGTATAGATGATACCCATGGGCTGGATAGACTTCATCATCTTCAGATATTGGTCTTCCAACTTCAGATCCCGCTGTGTATTACAGACGAATACGCCGTATCCGTTTTCTTTGGCCACTTCCTCAATCCCCTGCAGCAGCATGACATAATAGGGATTTGTAAGCGTCGGGCAGAATACCACGATCAGTTTTCCGCCTTTGCTGTCTTTACGGATCCGGCGGCGGGGCACTTTGTAACCCAGTTTCGTGGCTGCCTGCTCCACCTTCTCCACGGTCTCCTTTGAAAATGAGACATTATACTTTTTATTCAATACCATCGAGACCGTCGCCTGCGACACTCCTGCCGCTTTGGCGACATCCGAAGAAGTGACTTTATTCTTCCCCATGCCTACCTCCGCAAGCCCATTTTCCCTATCTCAGGATGATTTTTCTCACACAGTATTATTATAGACGATGTTATGGTTTTGTACAATGAAAAAGATCGTGATCATTTGCGCTTCCGAAACCGGAAAGCTGTTTTAATCAACGACTTTAAGGTTCGGATATATTTTTTCTATTCTGTCGTCCGGGAAACGGCTGTCCAGGAAATGCTCCCATGTATTCTGGGCCCGGGGCTCACTCTGCCGCTTTGCGTAACGCCCCAGCGCCATTGCAGACAGAATCATGTTGATTATCATAAATAGAATCAGCAGCCATACAGCCGGCACCCCCACCTTCCGCGGAATCTTTTCAATCAGACCGGACAGAAACGGATATATCCCCTTTAACCACACCACCGCTGCGATTCCCCAGAAGAAACAGTACAGAAGATTAATTCTGCCGCCCAGATTAAAAGGGATGTCACTGTAGTCCCAGAAAACTGTTCCGAAAGCCAGCTCCGTAAATACACTGCATATGTATTCATAGGCTCCCCCCAGTACCGTTCCGCAAACGAATAGATAACGGTCACTTTTATCTTTATATTTGTACAAAAGCGCAGTGAGAATGGCACAGGCCAATCCCCACACAATACTGAACGCACCGTAGACAACGCTGCTCCTGCTCATCCAGATACCGGCTGTGATCCTGCAGAAGATAGTCTCCACCACGTCTCCCAGGAATGCTCCGATAAAGAACAGGGCGGTCAGTTTATAGAAACCGCATCCCTTTGCGAATATCTCTTTTTGCGCTTTATCCTTTACCGCCCGCTCTGCCAGCAGTTTTGAGGTCTCAATGTTCGGGTAAGCTTTCATCATTCTGCGCTGTATTCGGCCGGTAATCGCATTCCCGAAGGAGTCGGAGAAGCGCTGCATGTCCTGCGATACCTCATCCAGCCTGCGGATACGGATTTTCAGCTGGAGCGCGGCGGTCAGAGCGCTCACAAAGTCCAGGACCATAAGGATCAGGGCTGCCAACAGCACGAGCCTGCCGATCCAGCGGGGGATCAGGCCCAGAAGAGCGAGCAGCAGCGGATTCGTTACGCGGATGCAGAGTATCCCCAGCAGTCCGAATATTACCGCCAGGGTAAAACTGATATAGCCCTCAAATTGAAAGCGGTTCTTGCTGAAATCCCACCATTTCCGGCGGAAGAACCGTTCCAGAAGCAGGCCGGTTATGTACATGAGCGCAGAGGAAAGGATAATTCCGCCGATAAATAAAAAGAACAGATTCCCTTTCAGTTCCGACAGGAAGATGGTAAACAGTATGGCTCCGAATCCGTATATAGGACAAAACGGAAGGTTCAGAAAACCGGTATTGACAAACCTGTGCTTTTTGGCCGCAGAATAGATGACCCCGGCGCACCATCCCGCAAAAGAATATATGAGAAAGTACCAGAACAGTTGGTAAATCGTATTGTACATTGTGTTAAATCCTCCGTATCCGGGCCGGATGCAGCCCCGCCGCCATCCCTGTGTGCCCTTGTTGTATCTGTCATGTCATTTTGTAAGTTGTTAAAAGGGATTATAACACAATGTATGAAAAGAACAATCCAATATTTTCAGATTTTTTGATCTGCTTTCATCACGTGTTCCAGAGAACCTGCAATAACCTATTACAGGGATAAGTGTTACACCTATTACAGGGATAAGACCTTGGACTTCTCTAACTGTATGTGATATAATGAAAACGTAAATTCTAAAGCGTCTGCTGTTTCTTTGGAAATAGAACAGATCTGTTAATTTTATCTTTTGTGCATAAGAGCACCGTACCTGGCCAGTTCGGCCGCAAAATCAATTTTTTATACGTATGCCTGGAGGGATGCTTACTATTTATAAATATATAATGCGGGGGGTCTTATTTCCTGTGGATCTGGAATGCATCTTATTTTATTTAGTTATAGCCTATATTTTCTATAATAAGCAATTATAGCTTCTATAATCTATAATCGTTCAATATAGCCTATATTATCTATAACTATTAAATATAGCCTATATTATTTATAATATTTAATTATAGCCTTAATAGTCTATAATATTGAAATATAGCTTGTGGGATGCATAATAATTGATTACAGATTCCTTTTGCTATATAATGGTGAAAAAGGCCTGGAGGTGTCAGATGTATTTTTCCTTTTCTTTTAAACCATATTTAGCAATTATCGGCGATCTGAAACATTCAAGGGACCTATCGGACAGATACTTGGTTCAGGAAAAATTGAACAAAGTGTTAGCTGCTATAAATGAGTCTTATTCCAGGGACCTGTCATCCAAATTTACGATTACCTTGGGCGATGAATTTCAGGGTTTGTTAAACTGCGGAGATAACGCGATGCGTATGATCTCTGATATCCAACGAAGAATGTACCCGGTCAAAATACGGTTCGGCATCGGTATCGGTTCCATCACTACCGGCATCAACACGGAGATGGCCATCGGGGCTGATGGTCCCGGCTACTACAAAGCCAGAGAGGCCATCGAATATCTTAGGATCATGGAAAAGCGAAACGGTACGCAGGCGGCCGACATCCGCTTTGAGGCTGACGGTGACAACCAGGGCATGGTGAACATGCTCAACACTATCTTAACACTGCTGACTGTTATAAAAGAATCCTGGAGCGACCGTCAAAGAGAGGTAATCGAAGATATCCTGGAACATCAGGATAGTCAGACAAATACTGCAAAACGTCTGCAGATACGGCAGCCCACCGTTCATCGCATACTGGCAAACGGAAATTATTACGCATACAGGGAAGCACTGGGTACGCTGGAGAAAGCATTGGAGGAGATTACACAAGATGTTCTTTAAAGAAATCTTTCTTTTATTCCTATTGGCACATGTAATAGGGGACTTTTATCTTCAAACTGAGGAGCTGGCGAAGAAGAAAGCGGATCATGTTCATTGGGTTTTTATACATTGTCTGATTTACTGGGCAGCATTCATGATCGTTATTCTGCCGGCATTCTCCTGGAATCTTGCGCTGTACGGCTCTGTGTCCGCCTTACTGCATATGGGCATAGATATGGTAAAATATACATATACTTCATCTTCCAAAAAGAAGGGGACCGCTCCACAGCGGGAACTAAATATTTTTTTAACCGATCAGTTTCTGCATATCAGCGTATTATTCCTTGCCGCCTATTTCTATACGGTCAATGTCGGAAGTCTAACCTTGAACCACGGTCTGACCGGAATCCTGTCCGTGGCCGGGGTGTCGAACTCAACCTGTCTCTCCTGGATCACAGCAGTCCTGCTCATACATAAACCCATAAATATCGCTATATCCAAAATTCTGATTAATTATAAGCCGGAGGATAAAGATTCCGACAGAAAAAAATGTTCATAACGCAGGACGATTGATCGGAACCATCGAACGGCTTATTATGCTGATTTTCCTATCACTGGGTCAATACGCCGCCATAGGTCTGGTCCTGACTGCAAAGTCTATCGCCAGATATGATAAGATCGTAAAGGAACCGGAATTCGCAGAATACTATTTGTTAGGGACACTGCTAAGTACAGTTTCCGTAATCATTCTTTCATTTATCCTCTGACGTATTTTCAGACACGCTCTAGAGCAAGAAATCTCTCAGGACACGGAAAAACCCCCGGGGCATTCTCTGAGCCATATACGGCGAGTTTGCCCCGGGGTAGCTGTTAGCCAGATAGTTCGTCTTTTTTGTGTTTATCCATCGTATCCGCCGCTCTTAGGTCCGGCGGATACGATTTTTGATTACATTTTGTTGATCCAGTCCGCCATGTTATCCTTATAGAACACATAGGGATCATCCATGATCACTTCTGTCCCTCCGTCCGAAGCCGGGATCGCAGTAAAGGTAGTCTCGGGGTAATCTCCCCAGGCGTCCATGGTAAAAGCAGATCCCTCTTTGCCGTCAAAACCATCGTTCATGACTGCCAGTGTGGCCGCCGCGGACAGAGCTCCCAGATGTCCCAGATCCCACAGCATCATATACGGACACACATAGTCGAAAGCATTCTCATCCGGTGACAGGGGCATAAACGCCTGCATTTCTGAGGGCACGCCCAGTCCGGTCACTTTCATGTCGCTGCCGGCCTGCTTTAACACCTGGCCCTGCGCAGCCAGACCCACAGTGGTCGGTGCGATGATGACGTCCACTTTGTTCTCAGACATGAAGGCCTGGGCCTGTGTGGTGGAAGCGGTCAGGTCGTCATTTCCATATTTCTTGTCCAGTTCCGGGCTCACCTTTCCCTGATAACAGGGGCGCTGCAGTTCTTTTTCCATGTCGGCGATCCAACCGTTCTGAACCGGGGTATCGATGGAAGCGGAAAGCACACCGATCCGCAGTTCGTCACCGGTATAAGAGGCCAGTGCGTCGTCTACCGCTTTCTCCATGTTATCTCCGGGATAATCCACGCCCAATGCCTGGAGAACTGCCGCCCGGACCTGGTAAGCGCCCAGGGACTCGGAAGATGCCTGATTCACATGGATCGTACGGAATTCGGGATTACAGGCGGAATCAACAGAATTAATAATAATCCCCGCGTCCTTTGCCTTCTTGAATACTTCGTCATAGCCGGCGTCCCCGTTGGTGGCGACGGTGATGGATGCCACTTTCTGAGTGATCAGCTCGTCAATGATCTGGACCTGCGCTGCTACCGTTGTCTCTGTGGGGCTTTTTTCCGCTGTCTTGTATCCATGGCTCTCCATGTAATCCGAGTAGCCTTCATAGATCTTCGTGGTAAAAGTCCCCGCCGCTTTCAGCAGCAATACATGAGCGCCTTCCAGATCCCCGCTGCCGGAGCCGGACGTATCCGCAGGTGCGGCGCTGTCGGCAGAAGCCGGTGCCGCGTCTTTCTCTCCCCCGCTTTGTGCGGACGCATCTGCGTTCTGGCTTCCGGTGTCCGCAGGCGCCGTGTCCTGTTTGGAACCGCAGCCTGCCATTGCGCTGACCGTCATGGCCAGGCACAGAGTAATTGCCAATAGTTTTTTCTTCATGTTTCTACCTCCCAATAAAATTTTATTTATATAAACAGCTTTGCTGTTCATATCTCATATACACCCCTATATTTTCCGGAACCTGCGTCTCACCGCTGTAAACAGATCCTTGTTGATATTGGGAATCAGAACGGCAATCAGCAGAACCAGTCCGGTCAGTGTCTTTTTCGCGTTGGCGTCCACCCCCATCAGGCCCAGCGTATAGATCAGAAAAGCCATGATAAAAGTAGAGATCACCGGCCCGTACATCTTCCCTTTCCCGCCGCTGGTGGAGACTCCTCCCAGCGCGCAGATGGCGATGGCGTTCATCTCGTAACCCACGCCCATGGTGGAGCTGACACCGCCGCCCATTCTTCCGACAAAGAAAATCGAAGCGATCCCGCACATCATACCCATGATCAGATAAACAGCCAGTTTGGTTTTCCGCACATTGATGCCGGAATACTCGGCGGTTACGGCATTATTTCCTATAATATAGAGTTTCCGGCCAAACCCGGTTTTCTGAAGAACCACCACAAATATAGCTGCCATCAGCAGGAAAATGATCATGGCCAGAGGGATGCCCGCGATCTGGTTCCAGGCCAGCTTCGTATAGAAGGCCGGGAAATTTCTCAGCACATTCACATCCAGTATGATCTTCACGACTCCCCGATAGAACAGGGAGTTTGAGATCGTTACAATAACGGACGGCATTCCTACATATCCAACCAAAACACCGTTGAACATTCCCAGCAGCACTCCCGTGATGATTCCTGCCAGGACACAGACCACTGCAGGCAATCCCTGGTCCATCAGCAGGCCGGTTGTCATGGAACAGAAAATCATGTTTGCCGCGCAGGACACATCGATCTCTCCCATCATCATAACCAGCGCCATCCCAAGGACCAGCGGGCACAGATCCATGCCGGACTGGATAATGGACGTGATCGTTCCGGACGCAAAATACAGATTCGGCCGTGCAAGCATCAGCAGTATATTGATCAGGAAAAGCAGATAAATCAAAATCATTTCCCATTGAACGAGGAAGCCGGTAATCTTCCATTTTTTCTTTCCGCCCATTACAGCAGTGCCCCCCTCTCCTTTAATTCCCGTCTTCTGGTGGAGCGGGCTGTCCAGATATTAATACCTACAGCAATGATGATAATCGCTCCCTTGATGGCATCCTGCCAGACGCTCAATCCGGGAAGCATACTGATAAAGGATGTGATGATGCTCATCATCAGAATGGCGATAAATACTCCCCCGACTTTTCCCTGGCCTCCGATGATGCTGACTCCTCCCAGGATACAGATCGCGATAGCCGTCATCTCGAAGCCGTCTCCGATGGCAAAATTCCCTACCGCGAAGTTTGCCACATAGAGCATCCCGGAAAGTCCGCATACCGCACCGCAGATGGTATAGGACATCAGCATGACGCGGGATTCCCGGATACCCGAAACTTTCGCGGATTCCTTGTTGGTTCCCACCGCGTAGATCCTCCGCCCCGGGGTTGTATAATTCAGGAATACCGCAGCCAGGATCAGGATCAGAGCCGCGAACCAGATGATATTGTAGATTCCTGCTGTTTTTCCAATGGAAAAGTTCTGGAAGGTCATCTGGTACTGATGCGGATACCACCATGCACCCGAGGAAATGATAAATGCCAGTCCCCGGAACAATGTCATTTAGTTAAGACATTATAAAAAGCAGAACCTTTTTAAACATCAAATAATGAATACGAACGTTCAAATTAAGTACTCTATTATGCATCACAATAAGACAGATTGCTATCTGT
>NZ_JAWDIY010000037.1:0-45659 GCF_032380655.1 Diplocloster hominis
CGGTTAGTAACTCCGTAGCGAAAATACATAAAACCGTGGGACACACGGGGTTAGCTCGCTTATGCTTAGTACATTGGTACTATCGAACGAGAAGCCCCCGCCTCTTTAGGCGGCGGGAGTATGTCACAGCATTATGAAACGTCGTAGAATCAGTAAAATCAAAATAAACTATTTCTGCTCTATCTTTAAACATTTTAGTCAGCGTGTCCGTATGCGTACCTGCAGCTGTGATGTCATTCCTTAGTGTGATGCCATCTGTTTTCTGAACCAGTCCACGTCTGTCCACCATTCCGCCTGGGGGGAGCCCCGACGGGAATTATCAGGATATCTATTCCAGAGTATCCTGCAGAACCGAGAGGAATTTCTCCGCTGGTTTGGAGAATACCTGATATTTTTTCCAAATGATACTTAGCTCGATCTCCAGCTTCGGAGCCAGCGGCCGGAAACAGAGGTTGCTATTGCCGGTAGTATTGATAATATGGTCGATCCCAACCGCGTACCCCAGCCCCTCATCCACCAGAAGGGATGCGTTAAAGAGGAGGTTATACGTGGCAGTGACATTTAAGCTGGAGAGATTCCGCCTGATCCACTGCAAGATTCCGCCTCCATCCGCTTCCTGCTTGGATAAGATCAGCGGTTTATCCCACAAATCCTCCGGCGTGACTGCGTCCTTTTCCGCCAGCGGCGAATTTTTCGGCATGAGAACTCCCCATACGTCGTTTACCGGAAGTTTTAAGGCGTTATATTTCGTCAAATCAGGCGGGCCAAATATTATCCCAAAATCAATCAGGCCTTTATCCAGGTGTTCCGTTACGAACTCAGCATTTCCACTGGAAATGTGGTAATGGATTCCGGGATGGGATATCTGCAGGCTTCGGGCCGCTCTGGCCAACAGCCGTACCGCGTCCGTTTCCCCGGTTCCTATATAAATATCCCCCATAATAATATGGTCAGACAGTGTGATTTCGGTTTCGGCTTTTTTAACCAGATCCATAATCTCTTCCGCCCGTTTGCGCAGAATCATCCCTTCTTCCGTCAGGGTGACTTTTCTGGAACCCTTAGTGCCCCTGATCAACAGCTGCTTACCGAGCTCCTGCTCCATATTCTTGATCTGGGTGGAAAGGGTAGGCTGGGAAAGGTGCAAAGACTCAGCGGCCCGCACGATACTCTGCTCCCTGGCAATGGCGAGAAAATATTGAAGTACACGTAGTTCCATAGGTATCCCTCCTGTTTTTTGTCCGATAAAGCATAACCTGCATACAGGATAACACAGAAATATATAGGTTACAACTATACAATTGGATTAATTATAAGTATTTGCTATTTAAATCTCTGGGGATTATACTGACTTCGAAGGCGGGATTATAGGAACTTGAAAAAAGAAGAGGGGTGATGTCATGTTCAATACAGAGTCCCGGGATGCTGTTATCCAGAATCTGATCGATGCCGGCTGCGGCCAGGAAATGATTGACGACTTTCTGACCTACTATGACGGGGACAAACGGGAAAAACAGCTGGAACTGCTGGAGCTGCAAAGAAAAGACCTGTTAAACCGGATACACAGAGAAGAAAAAAAGATTTCCTGTCTGGATTACCTCATTTATCAGATCGCGGGAGTTACATGCGCCCGTCCGGGCCATAGGATATCGCGCTATGGAGAAGCAAATGAGAGGAAAGAATGTGTATAGTCGGAGATAGATCAGTTAAAGGAGATAGATCAGTTAAAGGCGGTAGACCAGTTAACAAGGCTATAGCACAGTGTAGACAGCTATAGAACAGTTTAGATGATTACAAGGAGGAAGAATATGTTAGGAAATTTTATTTATTCAAACCCAACGAGATTATACTTCGGAGAGGATTCTCTCCAATATCTGAATGAAGAATTGCCGAAATACGGAAAGAATGTGATGCTTACTTATGGAGGCGGTTCCATTAAGAAAAACGGTATCTATGGACAGGTCATGGATATCTTAAAAGCGAACGGAAAAAAAGTGTTTGAAGATCCGGGAGTTATGCCGAATCCAACAGTACAGAAGCTGTATGAGGGCTGCAAAATTGCCAGAGAGAATAAGGTGGACCTGATCCTGGCGGTAGGAGGAGGCTCCACATCGGATTATGCGAAGGCCGTGTCCGTATCGGCTTACTGTGAGGAAGATCCGTGGGATAAATATTACCTGCGTATGGAGGATGTGGATAATCCGGTGATTCCGGTGGGCGTGGTTCTGACCATGGTGGGAACCGGGTCTGAGATGAACGGAGGAGCAGTGATCACCAATCCGGACAGCAGGATGAAGATCGGACACATATTCGGAGACCATGTATTCCCGAAATTCGCGGTCCTGAATCCCAAATTTACCTACACGCTTCCAAAATATCAGATGACCGCAGGTTTCTTTGACATTATGAGCCATATCCTGGAACAGTATTTTTCAGGAGAAGATGACAATACGTCTGATTACATCATGGAGGGGCTCTTGAAATCGCTGATCCACAGTACCAGAATCGCAGTGCAGAATCCGGAAGATTACGAGGCCCGCAGCAATATTATGTGGACCGCCACGTGGGCGCTGAATACGCTGGTAGCTCAGGGAAAATCCACGGACTGGATGGTGCATATGATCGGTCAGGCTGTGGGGGCGCACACAAACGCTACGCATGGGATGACCCTGTCCGCGGTATCCATGGCTTATTACCGATCCATTATGAGGGATGGCCTCGCAAAGTTCAGAAGATATGCGGTTAATGTCTGGAATGTGAATCCAGAGGGTAAGACGGCGGAGAAAGTCGCGGAAGAAGGTCTGGATGCCATGGAACAGTATATGAAAGACATCGGCGTGGTTCTGAACCTGACAGAGCTTGGTGTGACCGGGGATATGGTCCCTGGTATTGTGGAATCCACGCTGATACTTACCGGTGGGTATAAGGTCATGGGAAGGGAAGATATCGAAGCGGTATTAAGACAGAGCTTATAGAAGATTTTATCATTCGTCGGCTGAGACGGACATCATTGACCAGAACCGGCCGATAGCCGGCCTCAGTCGATAGCCGCCTCAGCCGATAGCCGGCCTCAGTCGATTCTGGCCTCAGTCGATAGCACGCAGCTGCTCAATGAAGGAATGCTTCTCCTGGTTACGGATTGTCCATGTTGACAGGATGAACTCTACCGTTACCAGAAGTAAAAAATACAGAGCCATAAATAGAAATGGAAACTGGAAGGGTGTCGGAGTTCCGTACGCCGTCTTGCTGAATTGACGGTGTAAAGTATAGGCTATGGGAAAACCGGCCAGTATGGTAAGGAAAATACTTGACATAACACATACGATTCCTTCCACGGTTATCATTTGGTAGAGCTGTTTTTTGGTCATACCTATGGAGCGCAGGATACTGACCTCCTGTTTTCTGGCCATTTGATTGGACAGGGTTGTGTTGATCAGATTGATCACGCCAAAAAGGGAAATAAACAGGGATATTCCCTGCATGATGTGAAAGGGAACGGAATATGAGGACTGATGATAGGCAACCTGATCCGAAAAAGTATCCAGAGCAATTCCTGTGTGGGTGTCTGCGATCTCCAGCAGTCCCATACGGACAGCGGCGTCTTTGGAAGGGTCACTTACGATGTCCCAGGCGTACTGATAATTATCCGCTTCGGGCAGCAGTTCTTCAAATAATTCTTTTGGGAGAAATAACATGGCTCCATCCAACTGTAAATCCCCATGCCCATATCCAACCGTCAGCTTTGATAAATCAAATAATCCGGATACGGTAACAGCTGCTGTTTTCCCGCCGAGGGTAAGCTGCAGGGTGGTTCCCGCTTTAAGCTCTTTATATGCTTTGGCCGCCAATATGCTGTGACTGTCAGGGGGCATACTTCCCTCGGTCAAGGCATTTTCTATAGCAGGGTAATTTTCCGGCGTAATCATATCACCCATCCCTCCGCCGGAATAAGAGCCTGCCTGGAAATCAGCACCCGCGCTTTGACGTGCTGTAATCACAGCCTCTACTCCGTCAATGTCCAGTACTTGCTGCCGTAATTCCTCCGTCAGCGGGTTACCGGAATAGAACAGCTCCGACAAATCCTGATCCGAATCGATATATATCTTATAGTCCCCATTGGGGAAGTATCTCCTTGAAATGGTATCCGGAGAATAGGTCAGCAGCAAAGTGGAGGCACACAGCAGCAGAACTCCGCCGATGCTCAGAGATACAATAATGCTGGCCGATTTTTTTCTGTCACGGTTGAAATTCATTTTACCAAGCGTGAAAGGATTGAGGTTTCTGCGGATTCGTCCGCGCTGTGCAAGGTTCTTTTGTTCCGATACAAACCGTACAGCCTCAATAGGGGAGACATTTGCCGCCATTTTGACAGGTTTCCGGATAGAAATACCAACCATGCCCCGGCATATAAACGCCGTCCCAAACATAACGGCCAGATTGCCTGAGAGATTAAGACCATCCGGTACCAGGAAAGCAGGCACGATAATCCCCAATATTGTGCCGAGGAGAATCCCGAACCATCCCAGCTGCCGGCCTTCCTTCCGGACCATCCGCGAGATCTGCTTTTTGGTAGCACCGAGTGTGCGCAGCTGCCCGAAACTCTGGATTTTGTCAATTATAGAGATGCGGAAAATACTCTGGATCACAACACAGCCGCCGGCTAAAACAACCACTGCGATCAATCCAATGGATGTGACCATACTAAGTCCCGGATTGCTGGCAGCCAGTGAAAGATACTGTGAATGATAGACTGGGGATGGAAGCCCGTGCTTGACAGCCAACTGCTCAAAATAATCTTTTATCTCATCCACACTCATTGCGGTATCATTTTTTAAATGAACATAGGCGCGGTAGCCCTGGCTGCTGTAATCTGCATACTGAACCAGCTGTTCTTTGGAGATGATAAAACTATAAGTGTCTGTGCCTTCGGCAGCTGCAGAATCCATAATGCCGGTAATACGGTATTCATCCCGGAAACTGTCTGTTTCCAATGACACGGAATCCCCGATTATTGCATCCGGTTCGAATTTTTTAAGCCAGCTCTTACTCACTATAATTTCATTTGCCCGTTCCGGCAGTTTCCCGTCCGTCAGGCTCATTTGATGTCTGCCTGTATATAACATGGCATCATCCGCATAGAGGAATGTGCCTTTAAAACCACGCGCAGACAGCTCCTCACCGATCAGATAATACTCCCCGGCACGGGCAATTCCCGGCTGCTCTTTCATGGTTTCTATGTCTTGTTCCGTAATATGGTTGAATACTGCTTCATAGGTATCGGCAACCTGATTATTCTGCATCTGTAACAGAGAAACCATCAGCCCGCCGCCGAAGCTGATCAGAAAAGCCGCCAGTGCGACAGCGGTAATGACCATACGATTGCGCCGTTTTTCACTTTGCAGGCTGCGTTTTGTCAGTTTCCTCACGATGGAGGCGGTATTATTTTCAAAAGGCCAGTTCATACGCTTATCCCTCCATTATTCAGAGATCCTGCCGTCTTCCATTCTTACGATCCGGTCGGAAAGGCGGGCAATATCGTTATTATGGGTTATCATAACCACGGTCTGCTGGAACTCGGCGCTTGTGCGCCTGATCAGTCCCAGTACATCGGCGCTGGTTTTGCTGTCCAGGTTCCCGGTCGGTTCGTCGGCAAGCACAATCGCGGGCTTGGTAATCAGCGCCCGGGCGATCGCCACACGCTGCTGCTGTCCGCCGGAGAGCTGGTTGGGCATATTCTTTAATTTATCCTTAAGCCCCAGCATGTTGACCACAAGGTCCATAAAGTTCTGGTCAACCGTACCGCCGTCCAGCTCTACAGGCAGAGCAATATTTTCATACACATTCAGGATCGGGACCAGGTTATAGTTCTGAAAAATAAAGCCGATATTGCGGCGGCGGAAAATGGTCAGTTCATCATCATTCATTTGTGCCAGCCTGTCGCCGCGGACGGTCACAGTGCCGTCCGTGGGCGTGTCAAGGCCGCCGATCATGTGAAGCAGAGTGGATTTTCCGCTGCCGGACGTTCCGACGACTGCCACAAATTCACCTTCCTCTACAGAGAAATTCACGCCGTCCAGGGCACGGGTAGTGTTCGGCCCTGTTCCATAATATTTTTTCAGACCAATTGTTTGCATAACACACATAGTAGAAGTCTCCCTTCAAGGCTTTTGCCTGTTGTTAAGGACAGTGTAAAATACAAATGTCACAGAAATGTCCGAGGTGGCTTAAAAAAGGCAAAACACTGCCGGGTGATTAACGGGCCGGAAGCAGAATGGAGAAGGCAGAACCCTTTTCAACCTCAGATACGACTTTGATATAGCCGCCCTGTCTGGTGATGATCTCACGGGCGAGGTAAAGGCCGATTCCGACGCCGGGCTGATCGTGAACCTCTTCCTCCCGGTAAAAACGCCGGAAAACAGCCGCCTGACTGCTTTCTGGGATACCTTTGCCGGTATCTGCCACTTTTATTTGCGTATACATTTCACCACATTCCACAGATACATGGATACTGCCGCCGGGCGGGGTGTACTTCACCGCATTATCCAGCAGATTAAAAAGAGCTTCTGCGGTCCATTTGCTGTCATGGCACAAATACAAATTTTCCGGGCAGCTCACGGTTACCGTGATGTTCTTTTGTTCAGCCGCATAGACAATACCGCTCATGGCCTGTGCCACGGTATTGTACAAAAGCCCGCTTTTCTTTTCCAGGAGGATCGCTCCGGTTTCCAGACGGGAAGTCTTGATCAGTGCCTGAAAAAGGAAATCCAGCTTGTCTGTCTCCCTTCGGATACCGATCAGAAAGTCCGTCTGTTCCTGTTCAGATACTGTCCTGGATAAAAGCGTGTCTGTTACTATTTTCAGATTACTGACGGGGGTCTTTACCTGATGGGAAATATCTGATACAAGGGCCTGAAGCTCCTGCCGTTCCTCGTCCACTTTGCGGCGGTTTTGCTGCATGACCCGGTAGAGGCGGGTCAGACGGTGACTGATTCGGGAGAACAGTGTCTCATTGTCTTCGATCTTTCTGGGGGATGTGCTGCCGTCCATCATTTGATCCAGTATCTGACACAGATCAGCAGTAAAAGAAGACAGCCGTTTTTCAAATAGCTGTAGCAGTAAAAATAGCCAAAGCAGAGCACAGGATATTAAGGCGGCTCCGCATAAGAGAACGGCGGTATTCCCGGACAAGAGATACAGGAGGAGGGTTATCAATGCCATGGACACAAAAGCGCCCCCTACCACCAAAAAAAACAAGTATTTTATAGAAAGATTTTTTTGTTTCATGTTTTCCTCCATTCGTGTCTTACCAAACACATAGTCAAATGGGGGGGACATTTCCCGCTCAGCACGGATCGTCTCCCGTCCACAGGTAGCCCATACCGTAGATCGTCTTAATATAAACGCTGCCGTCCGCTTCAATTTTGCTCCGGATACGGCTGATACAGGTCGTCAGCGTGTGTTCATCCACATAGTTTTCGTCTACATCCCACATTTTTTCTAATAGCTGTTGTCTGGTAAGAACCTGTTTTGGATTATCACGGAACAAATGAAGCATTTTAAATTCCAGCGCGGAGAGGGACAGTGTCCTGCCGTTCAGGCTGGCGGTCTGACTGGAGAAGTTAAGAGACAGTGTGCCGTCATCGTAGATATCCCGTTGGGGAAAATGGTGTTCTAACATACGGAACATGGCTTTGATTTTCCTCCTCAGGGCTCCGATTGAAAATGGTTTCGTAATATAATCCACCGCGCCCAGTTCATATCCTTTGAGCTGGTCACTTTCCTGATCGTTCGCGGTGAGGAAGATTACTATAGTGTCAGGATATTCCGGTTTGATCAGCCTGCACAGCTCATAGCCGTTCCCGTCCGGCAGACTGATGTCCAGGAGCACCAGATCGAATTCTCTTTCGTTCAGGGCAGCGCCAGCGGCTCCAGCGGACATGACGGAAGTAATCCCGTAACCGTCAGAAGCCAGATTATAAGCCAGTGTTTTATTCAAAAGTGTATCATCCTCTACAATTAAAATCTGTTTCACATCATCACTCCTAACCTTTTTGAAGTTAGTATAACAGGAAAATGTCCCTAAAATATTACAGCGCGGAATCTTTTATGAGGGGGCAGCTATTATCAGGTAAGTATCTATCATCGGGTATGTATCTATTATCGAGTATGTATCTATTATAGGAAGGTTATCCATATAAGACAAACCTTTTCGTATGGAAAGGAATATTGATAGAAATGAAGTACAATAGAAAAAAACTATAGAAATACATAATCCATAAGTATTTGCTATTATATACGGCGGCTGATAAGATAGAAGCAGATAAACGGATACGCCGTAAGACAAGAGCGTTGAGAGATTTTCAAGAATTCATTTAGAAAATGTGTAGTTTTTTGTTAGAGACATGTTATCTGAATTGATTGAAGTGATAGATGAAAGAAAGGATGTGAAAAAATGAATCAGAAAATGATGATGTGGCTGCTGTTTGTACTAATGGTTACAGGTGTCCTCGCCGGATGCGGAGGCAGCAGACAGACTGGAGACAGCGGGCAGGCCGAAGGCGGCAGACAGGCTGGATCCAGCGGGCAGGCCGGAAGCAGCAGACAGGCTGGATCCAGCGGACAGGCCGGAAGCGGCGGACACGCCGGGAACCCGGATGAGGATACTAAGGTAAAGCTGAGTCGAATTACTCCGGACACCAAGATAGAGGAGCTGGAAGAAGGATTGTCCGTTGTCCGGTATGAGGGGGACTACGGATTTCAGGAATTCCTGGAACAAGGCGGTGCGGATTCGGATGCCGGTGTCGTGGGATATGTAGGCAGCAGGTTATCTGAAAATATTCCGGGTCTGTTATTTGGCGGCAACTCGTTTGGATGCAGTACCATATCTGTGGAGAACCAGGATGGAGGATACTTCTTCGGAAGGAACTTTGACTGGAATTCCTGTAATGCCCTGATTATAAGTGCGAAGCCGGATCAGGGATACGCGTCGGTATCGACGGTGAACATGGATTTTATACAGGCAGGCGGCATGGATATATCGAAGCTTCCGGATTCTGCTCAGGCAGCCATCGGATTATATGCTCCCCTGGACGGTATGAATGAGATGGGGCTTGCGGTATCGGTCAATATGATCGATGATTCCGCCCGGATCGAACAGGATACACACAGGCCCGGCCTTACCACGACAACCGCGGTTCGCCTGCTCCTTGACCAGGCGGCGGATGTGGAGGAAGCGCTGGAACTGCTGGGACAATATGATCTGCACGGCTCTATGGGAATGATGATACATTTCGCGCTGGCGGATGCCGAAGGGAACAGCGTGGTGGTGGAATATGTGAACAATGAGAGGATCGTGAATGAAACTCCGGTAGTTACGAATTTTTATCTGGCAAAAGGCGGGAAATATGGCGTCGGTTCATCCCAGTCACATATCCGGTATGACATGTTACAGGAGATTCTGGGAGAGCAGGGAACCATGACCCTGGCGGATGTGAGGGAGGCCCTGGACAGTGTGAGCAAAGATAACTTTGGGGAGTTTGAATCCACGGAATGGAGTATTGTGATGGATCAGGAGAAGAAGGAACTGACCTATTTCCACAGGGAAAATTATACAAAAGGATACACAGTAGCCATCGGATAAGGAGGCAGAGCATGAATGAGCTGAAAACACTGTTTGATCTGTACCGGTTAAAAAGACAGGCCGGTCTAAAGGTCCGGGATATGCAAAAGCTTCAGGAGACGAAACTAAGACGGATGCTGCGCTATGCGTGGGAGCATTCCGCTTACTATAAAAGGACTTTTCAGGCTGCGGGAATTACGGAAAGACAGCTGAATGAGCTGCCGCTTTCCTGTTTTCCTACATTAGACAAAAAGACACTGCTGGAGCATTTTAATGAAGTAGTAACCATGCCGGGACTGACCCAGGATCAACTGCAAAAGTTTGATGAGCGGGAGGGCAGGGGCCAAGACTTCTATGAAGGAAAATACCATGTGGTGCATTCTTCCGGCAGCACCGGAAAACCCGGTTATTTTGTATATGATCAGGATGCCTGGAACCAGATGCTTCTGGGTATTATCCGGGGGGCGCTCTGGGATATGACGATGCCGCAGATACTCAGATTATTGGCAAAACGCCCCAGAATCATATATATTGCTGCCACAAAGGGGCGCTATGGCGGTGCTATGGCAGTGGGAGACGGCATCGATGGCGTGGGCGCCAGCTCCTTATATCTGGACATCAATACACCGCTGAATGAGTGGATCAAGCAGATAAAAGAGTTCCGGCCCAATATTATCATCGGATATCCATCTGCTGTTAAGATCCTGGCGGAGCTGGTGGAAAAAGGAAGCACGGAGGTCGATATAAGCAGGGTGATAACCTGCGGAGAGCCTTTGGGAGCCAGCCTTCGCGGTTATTTGGAGAAAATATTCCATACCAGGGTGATTAATATATACGGAGCCAGTGAGTCGCTGGCCCTGGGCGTGGAGACGGACCCGGCGGAGGGAATGCTGCTGTTCGATGATATGAATGTGATTGAGGTGGAAAGCGGCGTGATGTATGTCACTTCTTTATATAACTTCGCACAGCCGCTGATCCGGTACCGGCTCTCCGACCGGCTGATACTGCACCGGGCGGGGGAGAACAGCCGGTATCCCTTTACAAAGGCGGTAGGATTGCTGGGAAGAAACGAGGATATACTCTGGTTCGAGGACGGGAGAGGGAATGAGGAATTCCTGCATCCCCTTGCTATAGAGGGGTTCTGTATAGAAGGACTGAAGGATTATCAATTCTGCCAAATCGGGAAAGACGCCTTTGAAATGTACGCAGAGACGGTAAAAGGCGCGCCCAGGGATCAGATCCGTGCAGAAATGCTGCGGCAGATGAAAAAGATCCTGGCTGAAAAGAAGCTGGCCTATGTACAGTTTTATGTGAATTTTGTAGATGAGATTCTTCCGGATGCAGGGACAGGGAAAAAACCTCTGATCATCAGTGGTAAAGGAGCAGGAAGAGAATGAAGGCAGCAATATTGCAGGGGAGAAATATCAGCAAGGTTTATACACAGGGAACGGTTAAAAATGAAGTCTTACATCAGATCGATGTGGATATTTACGAGAAGGACTTTACCGTGATCATGGGCTCCTCCGGAGCGGGAAAATCCACACTTTTGTATGTGCTAAGCGGGATGGATGCGGCTTCGCAGGGGACGGTGACTTACAGTGGACGGGAAATCAGCGGGTTAACGCAGAAGCGGATGGCGGAGCTGAGAGCGGAACAGTTTGGGTTCGTGTTTCAGCAGACCCATCTGGTCAGCAATCTGACGTTATTTGAAAATGTGGCGGTTGCTGGCTATGTGAGCAGGAAAGACAGCGGGAAACAAGTGGAAAAACGCGCTATACAGCTGCTGGACCAGATGGGGGTCGGGAAAGCCGGAAACCGCTATCCGGACCAGGTGTCTGGCGGTGAGGCACAAAGAGCGGCCATAGCCAGAGCTATGATCAAAAGACCGGGAATTTTTTTCGCGGATGAACCAACCGGTGCGCTGAACAAATCCAATTCCGTGGAAGTATTAAACCTGCTGACCGAACTGAACCGGTCAGGACAAAGCATACTGATGGTGACCCATGATCTGCGGGCAGCCGTGAGAGGAAACCGGATATTATACATGGAGGACGGCGGCATTGTGGCGCAGCTTACGCTTGACGCTTATGGGGAGTATGAGGAAAAAGACAGGGAAGAGAGAATAAACAGCTGGCTTGCCGGGCTGCAGTGGTAGTTTACGGCGCAGGAAATGCGCTGCTGGAGGAAAAATGGAAAACAAAGTTTTATTCCGGGCGGGAATCAAACAACATAAAGGAAGTTTTACGGGAATTGCAGTACTTTTGTTTCTGGCGGCCCTGTCCCTTGGAACCGTACTTACGGTTTCCATAAACGGCAGCCGTCATATCCGAAGGGAGATGGAACGGGCCGGATATGGAGATCTCACCGCCTGGGTCGCCGATGTACCGGATCTGCAGGCGCTGGCCGGAAGCATACAGGAATTAAGTGTAATCCGCCGGACCGACATACAGAAGCTGATCTATGCGGCTTATGAGGCCAACGGCGTGAAATCGGACAGTGAAGGACAGCTGATCCTGTGGCCGGATGAAAAGGAGCGGTACCATTTTTTTCAGGATAACCTCTCTGGTTATGGGCAGGCGCCTCTGGAAATTGCTGCAGGTGAGGTGTATGTATCTCCTTCCATGATTTCGATCATGGACCTTCAGGTGGGGGATACGGTTACCTTTTCTGTGGCGCGCGGCGGGGAAAAGCTAAGCCTGACGGTGGCCGGGTATTATGAGGACCCGTTTATGGGAAGTTCTATGATCGGAAGGAAGGGGTTCCTGATTTCAGAGACAGATTACAGGGCGGCAGCAGAAAGCATCGCGGAATCGGGAATAGACGCTCTGGCAAGAACCGGAGCAATGCTCCATATTTTTGCGGACGCGGACAATCCTCTCACCATATCACAGCTGAACGGGCTGTTAAATGAAGGTACCCCGCTTTCCCGATATACGGATTCGGTACACAGCTTTGATACTACCGCAGGGTTTATGGGAATCCTGCAGGATGCCTTTTGCGGACTTTTCGCGGTGTTTGCCCTGATCCTTCTGGGGGTGGTCCTGGTGGTGATGGGACATAGTATTTCCGGTATTATGGAACAGGATAACAAAAATCTTGGAATTTTAAAGACAGTGGGGTTTACCGGAAACCAACTGGTTTTCGTCCAGCTTTCCCAATATGGCGCTGTCTTTACGACAGGGATTCTGGCCGGAGCGCTGCTGTCTGTCCCCCTGTCAGGGATGGTCAGCCGAATGACACTGACCACCACTGGTGTCCGCATACCGTCCGGGTTTCCGTTTCTTGTCTGTATTATGGCCTTTGGAGCCGTATACGTTCTACTGATGGGTTATGCTGCTTTCCGGCTGCGGAATATCCGTAGCGTCACACCGATGAAGGCGATCCGGGGCGAGACAGTACATAGCCGCGGAAAAACCGAAAGAATGCCGGCCGTCAAAGCCAACGTTCTTTCCCTGCACCTGGCGCTGCGTCAGCTTGTATCAGGGAGAAGGCGGTATATCGGTGTCTTTCTGGCAGCGGTATTTCTGGTGTTCTTCGCGTCACTGGCCGGTAGGATGAACAGCTGGTTAGGAGCGGACGGACAGGGAATGATGGATGCTTTCAATCCCGCAGATCTGGACCTGGGTGTACAGGCGCTGGGCGATCTGAACCTGGAGGATGCACAGGATCTGGTGGCTTCCTATACGGATATAACGGACAGCTATATGCTGGCCATGCCCAGTGTATCGGTGGAGGGAACCGGTTATACGGCAAATGTCATTACCGATCCCGAACGGTTTCATATCAGTAAAGGGAGGACCTGCACGGCGGAAGATGAAGTGGTGCTGACGGAATCCGCAGCCGCTGATCTGGGGGTATCGGTGGGAGATACGGTAAATATCCGGGGAGATATGGGAAACAGGGAATTTAGAGTTTCCGGAATATATCACTGTGCCAATGATATGGGTGCCAATATCGGAATGAACCGGGAAGGGTATTTAAGCATTGGCCAGGAGGAAGCCCGTCTGTGGTGCCGCCATTATTTCCTTTCGGATCCGTCCGTAAAAGGGGAAATCACAGAGGCCCTCAATGCCGCATACGGCGGGGACGTGCATGTTCATGAGAATTCCTGGCCGGGGTTATACGGTATCATAGGGGCTATGAGGACATTGCTGGTGTTTATGTATGGAACGATTGCTTTATTTGTTCTGATTGTAACAGGTATGACAGGGAGCAGGCTTCTTCTCGCGGAACAGAAAGACTTGGGGATCTATAAATCGATAGGCTGTTCCGCCGGGATGCTTCAGAGGGCATTTTCTCTCAGATTTGGAATCGTGGCACTGGCCGGGGCGTCAGCAGGAACGCTTCTGTCGGCGGGTCTGACAGATCCTCTGGTATCGGCCGTGATGAGGCTGGCCGGGATCAGTAATTTTTCCTCTCATCCCTCGGCCGGGAGCCTGCTGCTGCCGGGAGGTGCGGTTGTTCTTTTATTCTTCGGTTGTGCTTATCTTTTTTCCGGAAGAATCAAGAGGACGGGTATGGCTGTATTAACGGCAGAATAGCAGGGGATAGCTGAATAACAGCAAATAGAAGAAGGCTCCAGGATCAATGGCGGCGGTGGTTCATAACACAAGGAGGGTACCAGAGCCTGATTATATAATAACGCAAGGAGAATACCAAAGCTTGATTATATAATAACGCGAGGACAATACCGGAGCTGGATTATATGCACAATACCGGAGCTGGATTATTTAGTAATACATAAACAATACCAGGGGCAGATTGACTTAATAACAGATGGAAAAAGAATACGCTATACAAGCCATAGGAAAGGATCGAAGATATGAGTAATAAAAAGAATGAAAACAGAGTGTGGAAATACATAACCTTTGAGAACACAGAGAACACAAAGAAAGCAGATACCACAAAGAAAGCAGAGAACACAAAGAAAGCAGATAGCACAAAGAACGCAGAGAACGCAAAGAACGCAGAAAATACAATGTACACAAAGGAGACAGAAAACATAAAGGATACAGAAAATACAGAAACTACAATCAGGATAAAAAAAGTATGGAAAAAAACTGCAGGAATGGTTCTGATTATAATATTAAGCGCGGCGCTTCTCGGAGGCTGCGGCCAGAAGAGGGATAGTGTAGGGTCAGAGAGCACACAGAAAGAAAAGATGGAAAATACACAGCAGCCGGCAGACACGGATAACGGCCAACAGGTATCAGCTGCGGACAGCGTATCGCAGACTTCAAAGGATGATTCCGGGCAGCAAACCCCAGATACGATAAATGCGGACATTGAATCAGGGGCAATCTCTGGGAATACCGGAAATATCCTGGAATTAGAAGTGCGGTTCGGAGATGACGGAGAACCCTTCCTCATGCGGTTGGAGGATAATGAGACTGCAAAAGCGATCGCAAGGGATGTGGGAACGTCCGATTGGAGACTCCCTATCTATGAGCGGGATGATGAGGCGGATTTCGATGTCATGCAGTATTACGACATCCCCAGCAGATATGAGATCCCATCCGAACCGGAGACTATAACCCAGGCACAGGCGGGAGAAGTTTATTACTCCGATCCGAACCGTATCGTGCTGTTCTACCACGACGCAGAGATTTCAGAGGAATACACAAAAGTGGGGTCTTTTGAAGCGACCAATGCATTCGTGGAAGCTGTGGAAGAAAATCCGGTCCTGGAAGGATGGGGAAATAAAATTGTCCATATCACGGCTGCGGATTAAATCCACTGTCAGATATAAACATACCGGGAAAATGCCGGACAATCCCAATATTCGTATACCATCACGATATCAATAAAAAATAGGAAGAAAAAAGGAGAACACACCATGAAACAGATGAAAGAAATTAACCAGGCATATTTAACAGGAGAGCGCCCGTTATTCCACGGAAAGAACCTGAAAGTGAACGATACTATATTTGCGGACGGAGAATCCCCGCTGAAAGAATGCAGTAATATCGAAATGCACGGCAGTATGTTCAAGTGGAAGTATCCGCTGTGGTACGGTAAGGACATAGTGGCAGAGGATTGCACCTGGTTCGAGATGGCAAGAGCAGGCGTATGGTACACCAATGATCTTACCGTGAAGAACGCGGTGATCGAAGCACCTAAGAATTTCCGCCGCTGTCATGGCTTAAGCCTTACAAATGTGACGCTTCCGAATGCGGCGGAAACCCTGTGGCATTGCAGCCATGTAAACCTGGATCGGGTAACGGCAAAGGGAGACTATTTTGCCATGAACAGCAGAGATATGGTGATCAGGGATTTTCAACTGGTAGGCAATTATTCCTTTGACGGAGCTGTCAATGTGGAAATACATAACGCCAGAATGCTGTCTAAGGATGCTTTCTGGAACAGCGATAACGTCACAGTATATGATTCCTTTCTTTCCGGGGAATATCTGGGCTGGAATGCAAAAAATCTGACGCTCATCAACTGTACCGTGGAAAGCCTTCAGGGTATGTGCTATATCGAGAACCTTGTCATGAAAAACTGCAGGCTTCTGAATACTACACTGGCCTTTGAATATTCCACCGTGGACGTTGAGATTACCGGGAAAATCGACAGTGTGATGAACCCGGCCGGCGGTATCATCCGGGCGGATGCTATAGGGGAACTGATTATGGAAAATGATAAGGTCAATCCCAAAAAGACACAGATCATCTGTCCGAATCTTGCACAGGAAGCGCAGGACATATGCGCATAACAAGTCCGGGAAGGGAGTGAGACGGATGACAGGTTTTCTGCTTCGGGGAATTTTAACCGGCCTGTTGTTTGGTGTACCGGCCGGGGCAGTGGGAGCCATGACAGTGCAGAGGACACTGCATTACGGTGTAAAGGCCGGACTGCTGATGGGCCTTGGTTCCTCGGCAGCCGACACCTTTTATGCCTGTGTGGGCGCTTTTGGACTGACAGTGGTATCGGATGCTCTGCTGGAAAGCCAGGATATCATACACTGTCTTGGGGGCTGCCTGATCCTGGGGATGGGAATCTGTCTCCTGTTAAAAAAGGGAGGGCAGGTTCAGACAGCCGGAAATTCAGTGGGATTTACCCGGACGTTTTTTTCCGCTTTTGCCGTGGGGATTACCAATCCGGCGGCTATCCTTACATTCCTGCTGGCTTTTTCCTGGTTTGGAATATCCGGCCAGACCGGATGGAGTGAAAGGGCCGCGCTGGTCCTGGGTGTATTTATAGGAACCTATATCTGGTGGGGCTTACTTACAGCCGGGGTGGCCATGCTGAAGAAGAGGGCCAGGACCCTGCCGTTGGGACGGCTGAACCGGATATTTGGCACTCTGCTGCTCCTGTTGGGAACAGGAGTGCTGGTTGGGGTTTTGTGTAAATAAATGAGAGGAGTAAGGAAGATGAAGAAAATTTGCGGGATTGTGCTTTGCCTGCTATTTACCGTCTGTATGCTGACAGCCTGCCAAAGCAGGGTGGAAATTAGATCAGAAACCGTTCCGAAACAGGAGACAGGCCAGAGGGAAGATCAGCAGGCAGTTCTGAATAAGGAGGAGAATGGTATGCAAAGGATAACGGTCGAAACAGGCGGGCAGAGTTTTCAGGCCATTTTATATGAAAATGAGACCGTAACTGCGTGGATGGATACGCTGCCGCTGACACTTACCATGGATGATCTGCATGGCAATGAAAAATATTACTATCTGGATACCAGCCTGCCTGCAGCGGCTGAATCCATAGAAAATATCCGGACAGGAGATATCATGTTGTATGGATCGGACTGTCTGGTGGTATTTTATAAGGATTTCAGCACTTCATACAGTTACACAAGAATCGGACGAATGGAAGACGCAGCGGCTTTTGCAGAAGCGTTAGGCAGCGGAACGGCAGAGATAACCTTTCGGACGCAAGAACAGGAGGCGGGGGCATGATGCAGAGCGTATTTGACAAGCGAATTGACCGCAGGAATACGGGTTCCATGAAATGGAATACTGCAGAAGGAGAACTGCCCATGTGGGTGGCAGATATGGATTTTGAGACCGCGCCAAAGATCACAGAAGCGATTCAGGCAAGAGCCCGGCAGGGCGTATTCGGATATACGGTTATTACAGAAGAATGGTACCAGGCCTATCAGAGCTGGTGGAGAGAACGTCATCATTTTGAGATCCAAAAGGATTGGCTGGTCTTTTGCACCGGTGTGGTTCCTGCCATATCCAGCATAGTCCGGAAACTGACGACACCGGCTGAGAATATCGTGGTTATGACACCTGTTTACAATGTTTTTTTTAACTCTATTTTAAATAATGGAAGAAATGTACTGGAAAGCAGGCTGCGTTATAACGGGAAGAGCTATGAAATAAATTTTAAGGATTTGGAAGAAAAGTTATCGGATCCTCAGACCTCAATGCTTCTCCTGTGTAATCCACATAATCCGGTGGGGAAGATATGGGGAAAAGAGACATTGAAAAAAATCGGTGATCTGTGCAGACAATATCATGTTCTCGTCCTATCGGACGAAATACATTGTGATATCACAAAACCCGGATGTGAATATGTTCCTTTTGCCTCTGTGTCAGAAAACTGCCGCAATAACAGTATTACCTGTGTTGCTCCCACCAAGGCATTTAACCTGGCCGGAATACAGACGGCGGCAGTGATCGTTCCGGATGAAAATCTGAGGCACCGGGTCAACAGAGGGCTGAATACCGATGAGATAGCGGAGCCCAATGTGTTTGCGGCCATCGCTTTGGTGGCGGCCTTCCGGTATGGAGGAGAATGGCTGGATAAACTGCGTGATTATCTGTGGGAAAACAGAAAATTCGCGGAAGAATATATAGGATCAGAGATCAGGAATGTTACCGCTGTTACAGCGGAGGCGACCTATCTTTTATGGCTGGACTGCCGGGGAGTTATCGGCGATTCTTCGGAAATGTGCCGGTTTATCCGCGGACACAGCGGGCTCTGTCTATCCGATGGGAGAGAATATGGAAATGGCAGCGGATTCCTGCGGATGAATCTCGCCTGTCCCAGAGAGCAGGTAAAGGATGGACTGGAACGGCTGAAGCGCAGCATTGCGGCATATGAAGAATGGATATGCAGACAGTGCTGAACATAAGCCGGCCTGATGGCAAGTTGCAGTTGATCCGCTCTGTCGATTTCACCGCTGAATGGAACGTCTTTTTTTTGTATGAGCTTTGAGTGCTTCGAACGTTTCCACGCTGATCACATGCTCGATGCGGCAGGCATCCTCAACCGCCACCTCAGGGCTGACGCCCAGCGTAATCAAAGAATCAGAGAGAATCGTATGCCGCTCAAACATCTGCTCTGCGATCTCCTGTCCTTTATCTAAAAGGGATATATACCCGTCCTTATCTACCTCGATATACCCGTTGGTACGCAGGTTTTTCATGGCAACACTAACACTGGGCTTGGAATAAGACAGCTCGCTGGCGATATCGATGGAACGTACCTGACCTAGACGTTTTTTCAGAATCAGGATAGTTTCCAGATAGTTTTCCGCAGATTCCTGAATTCGCATAATTTGTCACCACGCTTTCAAATCCATTGTTATTTTTTCTTAAGGTTATAGATAACCATTATATTAACATAGTAATCATATTTTTTTCAAGAGAAATACTTTATAGAAATAGGTAAATACTTTATTGAGGATGGAAAAAGAGATAAGCAATAAAACTATGAGCGGGAACGATCATTTAGCAGGTTTCTAGTCCGAAAACGGAGTAGACTTTCATGGCCTGACGTGCTATAATTTAACAAAATTGGAAGCGGTTAGTTGAAGTCGATATCGGTGCGGGATGTGATCAGGAAAATGACGGAAAGTGAAAAACTCGACCTGTTATTAAGTGAGATGCAATTGATGCGAGGCGATATGCGGGCTATGCAAGGCGATATGCGGGCTATGCAAGGCGATATACAGGCTATGCAAGGCGATATACAGGCCGTGCGAGGCGAAATGCAGATAATGAAAGGCGATATACAGGCCATGCAAGGTGAAATGAAGTCCATGAATAACCGGATGGATGGTTTTGAGTTACAGATTAAGTCAACGGAACGTGTGCTCAGGAATGAAATCAAAAAGACAGAAACCTTGATTCTCGACGAAGTTGAGAGAGTACATATGATTTTAGATAATCACAAACAGGATAGAAATGCACACACGGCACAATCAATCGCATAAAGTTATGGATAAGAGAGCGTACATACCCTTTGGAGGAAATGAAAGGCTGTGAACGCTCTTTTTTTGCGCAGATATATGCTATTTTCAAGAGGGTGTTTATCTCTGCGTTGACAACCGAGGAAAGGAATGTTAAAATCCAGTTAGTTACAACTAATCAATAACAAGTTAAAACCAATCAGAAAGAAGGAATACCTATGAATGGCAACTGGATAAATGCGGTCATCTGCATAGCCTTGGTACTGATTTGTATATTCGCCGTCCGCAGTTATCTGAAAAAGCTTAAAAACGGCTGTTGTGGCGCCGGAGGCGGCGAGCTGAAAAGAATCAGACCTGCGGATAAAGATACCTCCCGCTATCCCTATGCCAAAAAGATAGGGATAGAAGGAATGAGTTGTAAAAACTGTGCGATGCGGATTGAAAACGCATTTCATGAGATGGATGGATTCTATGCCGAAGTAAACCTAAAACAAAAATATGCGATCGTGTATATGAAGGAAAAGGAAACGGATGACGACTTAAAGCGGGTGATCCAGCGATCCGGATACCGTGTGACAAGCATTGAACCGGCAGGAGATTATAAATAAGAAAAAGTAACTATAATTAAAGCTTATGATAAAGGCCTGATTGTTTAGGGATGTCTTATTCGGAATAGCCGGTCATGGAGCGAATGGGCACATCATATTATCCAGATAAAATCTCCCCGGCCGGGTGGAAATGGCCGGGGAGATTTCCTTCCTTTCCTATATTATCCGCTCAATCGGACTCTCTTTTATCCATATATGCTATCTGCACACGTGAACCGAAGCGCATGCCTCGTTGTTAGCCGGATCAGGATCTGCGGTAGAGGCTGTTACCGATGCTTTGTTCGTAATGGTCCCGCACGCACACCGGTCTACATCTCCTGCGAGGAGGATAGTAACCGGGGAATGGATGGTCAGATCTCCTATGGTTAGCTGGCCGGACCAGGGTGACCAGGTGCGTCCGTTATTCAGAGAATATCTGGGATTTAACAGTGTACTGGGAAGCTGATCCAGGATTTTAACATTTTGGGCCATGCCTGGACCTTTGTTTACTACAGTAATGTGAAATACCGCCGGCCGGCCGGGACATACGGTATCAGAGCAGGCTGTTTTGCGGATGGCCAGATCCGCATTTTGCGGATCGCTGATGGAAATCACGGCGGTACCGCTGTTATTGGTGTAATCCGGGTCCGGTGTATCACTGGTTACATACGTTATATTGGAGACATTGCCGGAGGAGGCAGTCACAGTCGCCCGCAGCAGAAGAGTCCTTGTTTCCAGATTCGGCAGGAGCCCCAGGAGATAGCGGCCAGTCCAGGGAGCCCAGGTAATACCGCCGTCTGCGGAGAATTCCGGATTACTTAAGTCTCCCGGCAGATCGTCGCGAAGCTGTACATTCTCGGCATCTGCTTTCCCCAGATGCCGGATCACGATCCGGTAGGTTACAAGATCTCCGGGGTGAGCGTATGGGGTATCCGTGGTCTTAGTCACAGACAGATCCGCCGTATCGGCAACCGGAGTCTCCACGGTGGCTGAATTGTTATCGGGGTCGGGATCTGGAGTGGACGAGGAGACGGACGCGGTATTCAGGATGCTTCCGGCCGCGTCCGCAGACAGCTTCGTGCGGATCAGGATTCTGCGGACAGTGCCGGCCTCTATCGTGCCTATGCGGTAATCACCTGTAAATAGCTGCCAGTTTACGCCTCCGTCCGTTGAATATTCCGCATTCCCTATCGGGTCTGTGAGCAGCACATCCTCGGCGCCGGCCGGCCCCGCATTGGCTGCCAGGATCGTGTAGGTCAGATACTGGCCGGGTATGGCGGGATTCGGATGCGAAAGCTTAGTGATACTGATGTCTGCGGAATTCTCTACCGGAGTTACCAGAGTAGACGTATTATTATCCGGATCCGGGTCCGGGGTGGCGGAAACCACGGCTGCGGTATTGGCAATGGTACCCGAAGCCACGGTGCTTAATGTGCCGCGTATCAGAAGTACGGCCGTGCCTCCTGCCGCCAGGGATTCCATCTGGTATGGGGATGACCAGGGGGACCAGGTAAATCCGTGGTCTGCAGAATATTCGGCGTCGGATATCAGGCTGGATATAGCGTCGATCAGGGTAATCCGCCTTGCGGTTCCGGGACCGTTATTTACAAGAGTCAGGGTGTAAGTGATTCTTTGTCCGGGTATGGCGGGCGAAGGGGTTGCCGTTTTGGAAATGGACAGATCCGCGGAATCCAGGACAGGCACCAGGACAAAAGCCGTATTGTTATCCTCCTTCGGGTCTGGTGTTGTGCTGCTTACACTGGCCCCGTTGGCAATGATAACCGCATCGGCAGGGACAATACCTTTTAGCAGCAGACGGTCAAACTGCTCACCGGAATCCAGATTACCTGCCGTATAGCTTCCATTCCATGCTTTCCAGCTATTTCCGGAGTCGGTGGAATAGACCACATCTGTAAGTTCTGTCAGAATGTCGGTATCGGAAATGTGAACGTCTTCGGCAGTATCCGGTCCCAAATTGCTGACTGTGATGTGGTAGGTTAATATTCCGCCGGGGGCAGCCTGCACGGGGGATACGGTTTTTGCAAGGGCCAGATCTGCCACCGGGCTGATCGGAGTCACCACCGTGGTGGTATTGTTGTCCGGGTCCGGATCCGGGGTGTCGCTTTTGACCACAGCAGTGTTGGCAATGGGATCATTACCCGCATAGGTGGCAGGCAGCAAACCCCTCAGCAGCAGCAGATCACTGGTTCCGGCTGTCAGACTGCCGAACGTAAAGCTTCCGTTCCACGGATTCCAGATCCGTCCGCCATCGATGGAATATTCGGGGTTTCCGAGGGCCGGCGCAAGAGCATCGGTTATTGTGATGTCTGCGGCATCGGCCGGTCCGGCGTTGGCAACCGTAAGCGTATAGATTACATATTGTCCGGGAATGGCCGGGTCCGGGGCTGCAGTTTTGCGGATAGAGAGATCCGCAGACAAGGCCACGGGCCGGTCGTCGACTGCGCGGTTGTCGGTGGGATCCGGATCTGGGGTGCCCGCTGTAACTACGACGGTATTCCGGAGTGTTCCGGTGGCGGAGGTGCTTAGTATTCCCTGAATGGTGAGGATTGTGACGGCGCCGGGGGCCAGAGATGGAATTTGGTGTGTTCCCGTCCAGGGCGCCTCAGCTGTGGAGCTGTCAACGGTATATAGGGCACCGGTAAGCGCGCTGGGCAGCGCATCGATGACCGTGATGTCATGGGCGGTGGAGGGACCTGCATTCTGAACCGTTATCGTGTAAGTCAGGACCTGACCTGGGACGGCGGGAGTGGGGGAACCGGTTTTGGTCACTGATAAGTCCGCCGACGAAACCAGGGGGGTCTCGGCAACAGCGGTATTATTATCTGGGAACGGGTCAGGTGTGGAGGCAGAGACGACGGCCCTGTTTGTCAGCAGTCCGGCAGCATTCGGGTTGACGGTGCCGCGGATGGTTACAGCAGTTTTTGCACCATTTGCCAGGTTCCCAAGCGTCAGGCTTCCGGTCCACGGAGTATAGGCACCGCCATCCACAGAATACTCAGGATCTGCCAGCACGGAAGGGGTCTGGTCGGTCAGTACGACGGCTGCCGCTTCGTCCGGGCCTTCGTTGCGCACGGTTATCGTATAGGTGAGAAGCGCTCCTGGAACGGCCGGATCGGGAACCGCGGTCTTGGTGACGGACAGGTCGGCTGAGGTTCCGGCGGGGGTTATCAAAGTAAACGTATTGTTATCCGGATCCGGGTCTGGTGTTGCGGAAGAGACGGACACCGAGTTTTCAATCGGATCGGACACAGAGGCGTTTACAACTCCCCGGATCAATACGACAGAATCGGAGCCGCTTGTAATAGTTCCCATGCGGTAAGGACTGACCCATGGATTCCAGGAGGTTCCTCCGTCGACAGAGAATTCGGCCTGAGTTAATTCACTGGGGATCGGATCTGTCAGAGTGACCTCGGAAGCAGTGTCCGGCCCTGCGTTGTGGACTGTGACCGTATAGGTCAGCATCTGGCCCGGAACCGCAGGAGTAGGAGCGGCGGATTTGATTACGGACAGATCTGCAGAGGTTTCGACCGGCGTCAGCGAGGTACTTGAATTATTGGTCGGATCAGGGTCCGGTGTTGTGGAATTTATTATTGCTGTATTCCGGATCGTGCCGGTGGCGGCACTGTTCACGGTACCCTGTATCAGTATGGTTGCAAAAGCCTGTGACGCGACAGTATTTAATGCCAGAGTTCCCGGCCACTGTGTCCAGGTAGTGCCGCCATCCTCAGAGTACCGGACATTGGACAGCAGGGATGGTACCGTATCGGCCAGAACCACGGCGTGGGCGTCGGAGGGTCCGGCATTGGATACTACGATGGTATAAGTCAGTTCCCCTCCGGGCGTAACCGGATCCGGACTGGCAGTTTTTACGACGGAAAGGTCTGCCTGCGTATCCACATCTGTGATTACCGTCCAGGAGTTGTTGGTGTCGTCCGGGTCGGAAGTATCAGAAGTGACGGCAGCCGTATTGGTAATGCGTTCTGCAAAGGATAAGACAGTCCCTCTCAGATAGAGGATATACGCATCTCCGGGTTCTACGGAGCCGATCATATAAGGGCTGATCCAGGGCGACCAGTTCTGGCCGTCAGTGGAAAATTCAACATCGGTCAGGTCTGCGGGAACCGCATCTTCCAGAATGGTATTTTCCGCGTAGGAGGGTCCGGCGTTGTTTACGGTAATCGTATAAGTCAGATATTGTCCGGGAACGGCTGGGTTTGGAGAGACAGTTTTTACCACGGACAGATCGGCGCTGGCGGTAAGATCTGTTCTGACGGAATCCGTGTTGTTGTAGGGGTCCGGATCCGGCGTGGATGAGGAGACACTTGCTGAATTCAACAGACTGCCGGATGCGGAAGAAGCTACGGACCCGCGGATAGTCAGAATCACTGTTTCCAAAGGGGCCAGCGCTGTCAGCGTGTAATTTCCCGTCCAGGCGGAATAGGCGCTCCCGTTTACGGAGAATTCCGGATTTATTATATCCGGGGGAACCGCATCGGTTATGGTGACATCAGAGGCCTGGCTGGGTCCATGGTTCGTCACCTGGACGGTATAGGTGATCTGTTCACCGGCGTGAATGGAAGCCGGCCCTGCTTTTAAAAGCTCCAGATCCGCTGAAGCAGAAGCGGTCGTGGCAGCGGAAGCAGCGTTATTATCCGGATCAGGATCCGGGGTATCACTGGTGACTACCGCCGTATTAAACAGGGTTTCTGTCCGGGATACCAGGACCTCTGCACGGATCAGTATTTTTACGGAAGCCCCGGCAGCGAGCATGGGGAGGATAAGCTGGCCGTTCCAGGGGGAAAAGGTGCTGCCGTCCACTGAAAATTCCGGATTTATAAGGAAGGGGGGCAGCGGGTCAGATAACAGAACATTTACAGCATCGGAAGGCCCATGATTCGTAATTTCTATGGTGTAGGTCAGTGTTTCCCCGGAGATAACGGCGGGAGAGGAAACGGATTTCGTAATGGACAGATCCGCCGAGTCTTCCGTGTCGACCAGCTCGGTATACGAGTTGTTATCCGGATCGGGGTCGGGAGTGGGAGAACTGACGGTAACGGTATTAGAGAGCTGGCCCGTACCCGGATCCGGGTCCACTTTTCCGCGCAGATACAACGTATATTCGTAGCCGCTGTCCAGACGTTCGATCAAATGATCCCCGGGCCAGGGAAGCCAGGTGAACTGATCCAGGGAATATTCCGGATCCAAAAGGGAAGGTGTGTCCGCGATGGTCACTTGATCTGCCGGTGAAGGGCCGCTGTTGGTCACGATGATGGTGTAAGTCAGCATCTGTTCGAGTCCGACCGGATTCGGGTCTGCGGCCTTAACCACGGCCACATCTGCGGAGGAGCTTTTGGGCACGTGTATGATCACCGTATTGTCCGTGGGATCAGGGTCTTCGGTATCGCTGTTTACAAAGGCTTCATTTACAAGGGTATCCGAGATACCGGCATTTACCGTTCCGCGCAGCAGCAGTGTAAATATATCATTGACCGCTAATGTCCCGATCTCTGCCTGCCCATACCAGGGATACCAGGTAAAGCCGCCGTCAGTGGAATATTCCGGTTCTGTGAAATCAGCAGTTACGGCGTCGGTTAGGATGGTATTCTCCGCCGGGTCCGGTCCATTGTTGGTAACTGTGATGGTAAATGTCAAAATTTCACCGATGACGGCGGGATCGGTATCAGAGGTCTTGGTGATGGCAAGGTTAGCGGCACGGTTTACTGGTGTCACAGTGGTCGCGGTGTTATTATCCGGATTCGGATCATCCGAATAGGAGGTCACCACAGCAGTGTTGATCACAGGCCCCAGAGAGGAGCCGTCAAACACACCCTGGATTTCAACCGTGACGACCTGCCCGGGAACCATCGTGCCGATGGACAGCGTTCCGGGCCAGTAGTCCAGAGGGCTTCCATCTATGCTGTACATCACATTGGTGAGTTCAGGGGGAACCTGGTCTTCCAGGACCACCTGGAGCGCATCCTCAGGACCGTTATTGGTGATCGTGATGGTATAGCGGATGGTATCCCCGGTATACAGGACCGGAAGATCAGCCGTTTTGGTTAAGGAGAGATCTGTTGTGGAGCCGATTCTTAAGAGATAGTCCTCCACCTCTCCGTCTGTGGCGGGTCCGACGCTTCTGGTATCCTGCGTTTCCAGACCGGTATCCGTGAGAAGATCGCTGGTGAGGCGCAGGCGCACGAACGTGTGATCCGGTGAGAGAACCGTGCCGGCCGGCCGTGTAAAATCGAGCGTATACCGGCCGGTCCCGGAATAGCCGGGCACAGTCACAACCATGGCGGCTTCGTCGGATTCAAAAAGTCCGTTTTTATTAAAATCAACCCATCCGTATAGATAAGCGGTGTTCCCTGAATAATTGGTGACCGTCACGTCAAGGGAATAGTTTACGGCATTGACGGACAGAAGCGGGAGCGGAACCAAAAGGCCGTCATCCTGGATTCCCTGGGTCAGATCATCTCCGGTAGCAGTGGAGTTCTGATGGGCATCTTCCTCTGCGGTTATGAGAGTACCCAGACAGAGGCTGCCAAAAAGCCCATGACGAGGTCCGTTGCTGGACAGCAGCGTATGATAATTACCGGCTCCGCCGCCACCGCCGGCATCCGGCGCGTCTCCGAAATCCAGTTCGATCACGACATAGGGGCACAGGGCGGCATCATTGAAGATGTTATCGACGGGAGTATTGGAGAACCGGGTACCTGCGGCACTATCCCCGCGGATCGTATACCGGTATATGGTGCCGTCACTGTTATTGACCGCGTACAGATTGCCGAGCCCGTCTATGACTACAGAGCCAAAGGTTTCACCTGGATTCGGCCCGGTAGTGCTAAGGGGGGTTACGATACCGGTGGTCTCATCGATGCGGTATACCACACCGCTTCGGCTGACCCCGTAAAGGCGGCCGTCCATGGGGCTGAAAGCCCAGTCTCCGATTGTAAGCGGAGCAGACAAAGGGGTTCCGTAATTGCCTGTCTGTTCCACATAGCCATTGGCAGGATCCACAAGCTTCATAAAGGTGGAGGACCCGGGTCTTAAATCTACGGTATAGAACCGGCCGGTGCCGGGGGCGTACACATAATAATATCCGGCCATATCCAAAGTGCCGACAGAATAAGCGGCAGCAGGCATACCGGCCGGTCGGGGAGTTAAGAAAGTGACTTCTCCATTTTGTCCCACGCGGACAATCGTATTTTGTATTTGATCATAGCCATAGATATAACTGTCTTCCGTGTTATAGCCGATGGCATTGACGGAAGCGGACGGAGTGAGGGGACCCAGATCCGTGGAAGCCCCCGTTACCAGATTAATGTGATATCTTTGGGATGGCTGGCCGCTGTACAGGATCATTTCCGGATCGCAGGACAGCGGAATGTCCCGGGATTCTCCCGGGGATAACAGGTTCTCGTGATCCGGGTTCGGGTCCGCGTTCCCTGAAAGTAGTGCTGACATAGATAGTTCCTCCTTATATTGATTTGTCCATAAGGACAAAGAAAATTTTGATATTTATACACTAATAATGTATTCTCTTTTGGGGGATGGGTGAGTGACGATAAGATTTAGCTAAGGGCTAAAACAAAAATGGGTGTTTAAATTATGGTATCTGTGATAAAATAACGTAAGAAAGGGGGAATCTGCGATGGATGACAGAACAAAAATCAGGCTGACCCAATTGTCCAGCACGGCTGGGTGAGCGGCTAAATTAGGTCCTGGGACCCTTGCTCAGGTGCTGAGCAAGCTGCCGAGATTTACAGATGATAATTTGATCGTGGGAACAGAGACGTCAGATGATGCCGCAGTGTATCGGATCAATGATGAACTGGCGCTGATTCAGACGGTGGATTTTTTTACTCCGATCGTGGATGATCCCTATACCTTCGGACAGATCGCCGCTGCTAATTCGCTGAGCGATGTATATGCGATGGGAGGAGAGCCGAAGCTGGCGCTTAATGTGACCGGTTTCCCGAATTGTCTGGACCCGGATGTTCTGGGGGAAATACTGGCGGGGGGAGCTTCGAAGGTACAGGAGGCGCAGGCTGTGCTGGTGGGCGGACATACGATACAGGATGACGAGCCGAAGTATGGTTTGTGTGTTACTGGTTTTGTGCACCCGGACAGACTGTGGAAGAATTATGGAGCGAGACCCGGAGATGTGCTGATTCTTACAAAACCTCTGGGTAGCGGAATTCTGAATACCGCGGTGAAGGCCGGACTCGCCTCTTTTGATGAGACGGCGGAGGTGGTCAGGGTGATGGCTGAGCTGAACCGGACTGCTAAAAGGGTGCTGGAACGATATGAGGTGCACGCGTGTACGGATGTGACCGGTTTCGGGCTGGCAGGGCATACTATGGAGATGGCGAAGGCCAGCAAGGTGACGATAGATCTGTATGCCAGACGCGTCCCGGTTATGGACGGCACGGCCGCCTACGCACAGATGGGCGTGATCCCGGCCGGCGCCTATCAGAACGGAGATTACCTGCTGGCGGATATGGATGTAACCGCCATCGTTAAGCGCAGGGAAGAGTATGTTCAGGATATCCTGCTGGACCCGCAGACGTCCGGCGGCCTTTTGGCCTGTGTACGGGAGGAAGACGCGGAAAGGATACTGAAGGAGCTTAGAAACGAAGGGCTTAAGACTAAGGCGGCGGTTATAGGAACCGTAGAGGAATATAAAGAGTGCTTTCTGCGGCTGATGTAATAGACAGATCACGGAAAGCGCAGACGGTAAGTAACTAGAAAAGGAGGCGGAAGATGGATCAGAGGGAATTGTACAGAAGCATACCGAAGGTGGATATGCTGCTGGAACTGTCGGAAATACAGGACTTATTACTGGATTATGACCGAAGCCTGGTGCTGGAGGCGATCCGGCTGGAAACAGAGAAGCTGCGTGACCGGATCGCCCAGGGGATGGCTGAGGAACAGATGCTGGAGGAAGTGACGAATCTGCCGCTTTCGATCAGAAGACATACGGAAAAGATGGCGGACTATGGAATGAAACGGGTGATCAATGCCACCGGAACCATACTTCATACGAATCTGGGGCGGGCGCCGCTGGCAGCAGAGCAGGTGGACAGGCTTTCGAACCTGATGACGGGGTATTCGAATCTGGAGTATGATCTGGAAGCCGGAGAACGGGGAGAGCGCTGTGCCCATTTTGAATCCTGGATCTGCCGGATGACCGGCGCGGAGAGCGCTGTGGCTGTCAATAATAATGCCGCTGCGGTACTGCTTGCGTTGTCTGCGTTAGCGAAGGGGAAGGAAGTGGTGATCTCCAGGGGGGAAATGATCGAGATCGGCGGTCAGTTCCGGATCCCGGATGTGATGGAACAAAGCGGCGCCACTCTGCGTGAGGTGGGGACCACGAACCGGACCAGGCTTTCGGATTATGAGAAAGCGGTAGCCTGGAACACCGGAGCGATTCTCAAGGTGCACACCAGCAACTATAAGATTATAGGTTTTACGCAGAGTACACCGGTGAAGGAGTTAAGCTCCATTGGAGAAAAGCAGGGGGTGCCGGTGATCGTGGATCTGGGCAGCGGCAGCCTGCTGGATCTGAGTAAATACGGACTGCCCCACGAACCCACCGTTCAGGAGACCCTGGAGGAGGGAGCGGATCTGGTGTGTTTCAGCGCGGATAAGCTTCTGGGAGGCCCCCAGGCCGGTATTATCGCAGGCCGTAAGAAATATGTGGCTGCGATTAAGAAGCATCCGCTGATGCGGGCCCTTCGAATTGATAAATTTACGGCTGCTGCCCTGGAACTGACATTCCGTGCGTATCTGCGGGAGGAGGAAGCCTGCTACCGGATTCCGATCCTGAATATGATGACCAGGCCGATTACGGAACTGGAACAGATGGCCCGGAATTTAAAAGAACTGTTGAAGCCTCTGGGCGGACAGTACGTAATTCAGATCGAGGATTGTATGTCCCAGATGGGAGGCGGTGCTCTGCCGGAGGAATATTTTCCGAGCAAATGTATCTCATTCATGCCCAAGGGAAGAACGGTTATGGAGGCGGAACAGCTGCTGCGCAGGGGCAGTACGCCGGTGATCGTGCGGGTGACGGAGGAGAAACTGGTGCTGGATCTTCGCACGGTGCTGAAAGAGGATTATGAGATTCTGGGCGGGGTGCTGCTGCAGTCACTGGGAGGAATCGGACTATGACCCATTGGACCGTGGGAACGGCCGGCCACATTGATCACGGAAAGACTGCGCTGATCAAAGCTTTGACCGGCCGGGACACGGACCGTCTGGCGGAAGAGAAAAAAAGAGGAATCACCATCGATCTGGGATTTACGTATTTCGACTTGCCGGGAGGGGACCGGGTCGGTATGATCGATGTTCCCGGACACGAAAAGTTTATCGGAAACATGCTGGCGGGGGTCAGCGGTATCGATCTGGTGCTGCTGGTGATCGCGGCGGATGAGGGGGTAATGCCCCAGACGGCAGAGCATGTGGAGATACTGGAACAGCTGGGTATCACGCGCGGAATGATCGTACTCAGCAAGTGCGACCTGGTGGACCGGCAGTGGCGGGACCTGGTGGCAGAGGATGTTAGGCAGAGGTTAAGCGACAGCTGCTTTGCAAACGCGCCTATGGTATTCGTGTCCGCCGTGACAGGGGAAGGAATGCAGGAACTGGCGATCCTGATGGAGCGGCTCTTAAGACAGGGGCCGCTCTTTCGCAGTGCCAACGCATTTCCCCGGCTCTTTATTGACCGTATTTTTCAGAAAACGGGGTTGGGGACCATTGCGGCCGGAACGCTTCTGTCAGGGGAGATCGCCAGGGAGGACCGGCTATACCTCTATCCCCAGATGCTGCCCTGCCGGATACGCGGTGTGCAGGTACATGGACAGGAGATGGAAAAAGCGTTTGCCGGCCAGCGCACCGCGGTGAACCTGCCGGACATCGGATGTTCCCAGATCCGAAGAGGAACGGTGATCGCCCGGGAAGGGACTCTGCGCAACACGCGGATTCTGGATGTCAGGATACGTATGTGCCGGCATACGGACCGCAGGCTCTTAAACCGTACCAGGCTCCATCTCTATATCGGGGCGGCAAAATTGCTGTGCCGTGCCGTGCTGATGGAGGCTGAGGAACTGGGAGCCGGTGAAAGCGGATACGCCCAGCTTCTATTGGAGGAAGAACTGGCGGTACTAAAAGGGGATCATTTTATTCTCCGCTTCTATTCCCCCCTTGAAACCATCGGGGGCGGAGAGATATTGGATGCGAATCCGGTGAAAAAACGCAGGTTCCGGCCATCAGATCTGGAAGAGTTTCGACGGGAAGAAGCAGCGGACTTTCCCCAGGAAATCCTGATGTATATAAAAAAGCAGCCCCATGGTTTCGCCTTGAGACAGGAGTTAGCCCTTGTTTTTGGCACAGAAGAGAGCAGCATTTCCCATGCCGCTGCCGTTTTGGAAAAAGAAGGCTGTCTGGTACCGCTGGAAGGAAAAACAAAGATGTTTCTCTATGACCAGGAGCAGTACCAGCAGCAGGTCAGCCGGATGGAAGCGTATCTGATCCGTTATCATTCGCAGCACCCCTATCGCTGGGGAATCGGCAGGGCACAGCTGCGTACCGGCTGCGCTCCCTGGATGACGCAGGAATTCTGTGATGCGTTTTACCAGACGGCTAATGACCAGGGAAGGCTTCAAATCACTGCACAGCTGGTACGTCTGACAGGGCATGAAGTTCCCTGTGACGATACCTATCAAAAAGCCGCGAATATCCTGTTTGCAAATCTCACTAAGGCCGGTATGGACTTTATGCGCCTGCCTGATATGGACTTTGGCGGAATATCCGGGCAGACGGTTCAGGACATCTGCGCCAATGAGCTGGAAAAAGGAACGTTACACAGGCTGTCCCAGGAGTATTATACACGGACGGAAATATATGAGGATGCCTGTACAAAAATATCAGCTTTGTTAAGGCAAAATGGAAAAGTCACGGTTGCAGAACTGAGGGATATGTTCGGAACGAACCGGCGGAGCATCCGGATTCTGCTGGAAGATCTGGACAACCGGGGAATCACGAGAAAAGACGGGAAAGAAAGTGAAAGGATGCCTGGAAAGGGAAATGAGAAAAAAAGAGATTAAATTGGTGGTTACGTTTCATACAACCGCCGATGCTATGGCAATGGAGAAGGCGTGCAAAACAGAAAAAGTAGAGGGAAGGCTGATACCGGTCCCGCGAATTTTGTCCGCTGGATGCGGAATGGCCTGGGCCAGGCACTCCCTTGATCCGGAGCAGATGAAAAGGTGGATGGATGAGAGACACCTGAGATACGAATCGATACAGGAGTGCCTGGTCTGAACAGCAGACCGGACACTCCTCCTTGATTCAGGCGGAAAGTATCCTTTCTGTCTCTGAATTCCGGACATTTCTATTAAGAAATTATAAATTTTACGAAATTTTTATTAAATTGTGCAAAGTTTAAGGATTTTTCCAGGGAAGAGTGGTAGGATTACTTCATATGGAGATTTTAACAGGATTACGGTTGGGCAAAAAGAGGTTCACCCATGTGTGAAGGAAATGATGAAAGAATAACTATATGAGGTGCGTATGGAAACAGGGATAAATGTCAGCAGTATCGCCTCCGATCTGAGAGAATACGAGGATTTTATTCAACCCTATGAGGATGCGGTGTCGATCGTTCAGGTGTGGCTTGAGACTCTGGATAAAGATTTTCAGCGCAGACACAAGCACAATCCAATACATAGTATGCAGAGCAGGATTAAGTCATTGAACAGTATCGTAGGCAAGCTGGATCGGAAAGGAATCCCGGTCAGTTTTGAGGCCGCGAAGGATTATCTGACCGATATCGCAGGTATCCGCGTGATCTGTTTTTATGTTCAGGATGTATATACGATCGTCAATATCCTGAAAAAACAGATGGATATTATTATGATCAAGGAAAAAGACTATATCGCAGACCCGAAGAAAAACGGCTACAGAAGCTACCACCTGGTGCTGGGAGTGACGGTATACCATGCGGAGGGAAAACAATATTATCCGGTGGAGATCCAGATCCGCACGCTGGCGATGGACTTCTGGGCCAGTATGGAGCACCAGCTCTGCTATAAAGCGGTGCGGGAAGATAAAACACTGCTCTCGAAAGAATTAAAAGAATGTTCCCTGCTGCTGGAAGAAATCGAGGGGCGCATGGAACGCTTTTATGATCCGGAAGCAGAGCGGGAAAGGTAGGAAAAGTTCCGCAGCACAGACACCGGAATCTGACGGCGCCGCTCTGGATGGGCGGAGGGTTTGCACTGGCATCGGCCAGGCGGAAAAGAAGCACCGGGTTCAGCGGTCCTTGCGGATCGGCCGTGAAGGCTGTTACGCATCCTGAATCCGGTGCTTTTTTCTCAGTAAACGGCTTTTCTCCTGCATTTCATGTAGATAGACCTCTCTGCAAAAGAAACAATCTATAGGAACGGTTTATTATTTTTGGCGGAAACATGTGGGAATTGAACCCACCCGGGACGCAGCAAAACGCCCCACACTGGTTTTGAAGACCAGGGGATACACCAGCACCCATCTGCTTCCGAAATCATTACATCTCTATCAGTATAGTGAGATTAGACAGATCCGTCAAGCGGCACCTGCTCATTGCAGCTCAATGCATATCTGCCCTGCACATCCGCCTATTGCATATTTGCCCCAGGGACAGAGGATCATTATAAGCCCAGCAGTTCTCCGATGTAAAAAGTCATACGTAAGTGAAAACAATCTTCCGGAGTAGACAAAGTGGTATCCAGCTTATCACGGATGATTGCCAGGCGGCTGTCCAGGTTTTCCAGAGACAGTTGGAGCTCCCGGGCTGTTTCGGGGAGGTTATTCTCCTTTTCCAGATAAATTTTTAAAGTGTGCATCAGATTTGTCTGACAATCGTTATCGCAGGTCAGAAGAGGCTGGAACGTGCCCTGATATATTTCAGTTAACAGTCCCTCATCGGGATTGGTCAGCAGAAGACGGAAAAATCCAAGATCCTGGAAATAGATATACGGGGATTTGCGGATCTGGGCGACCTTCCTGGCGTGAAGGGCATTTGTATAGCTAAAGTGCAGTTTCTTCAGACTGGGGGCGGGCTCACCGATACCGATCGTGGGAAGCGGACAGCCGTCTTTTTCCAGTGAATGATAATAGGAGGTCAGAATCGTGTGCAAGGTCGGGCGGGGGACATCTGACAGGATCAGTACATAGTGGTCCCGGTACGGAAATAAGCAGTGGCGGATCGATAGAAGATGCAGATGATTCTGAAGAAGTTCAGGCTTTATCAGAGGAGAGATCAGCACGGCACGATAAGATGCGTCAGTGGGGAATCCGTTGGTGTTGAGCAGATTTATCGGTTCACGGACAGATGCGGGATGTTCAAGGAGGGATTGGAACAGACGGTCTAAGTTCATGTTATTATCGATATGCGGAGCGCTCCTGTTAAAATATGCAGCAAGCAGCTGGTATGGCGTACCGCGTGGAACTGTGAAGAGGGGAAAATCGGCAGCTTTGCATAAGGCGGCCAGATCGGCTGAATAGGAGGGAAGCGTCTGGTTAGATTCTATGATCAGCCCGCTGCATTGGGCGTTTATCAATATTTTGACCAGATCCGTCAAACGGCCGATATCTGTGTGATCAGAACTTTCCATAAGATAAACCATCTCCAGACCACAGAGGTTTCCCGGAGATTCCGGAGTACTTAACACGACAAAATGTGAAATACAGCGATTCAGGTCATTACAGGCGGTAATAAGAGTTAATGGAATCTGATCGTGCATCACAGGATAAAATTCTGACAACAGAGGAAGCATCGTATCTCCTTTCCGGACGTATTTGTCCAATAAGAAACAGATCGTAATATATCATACAGTATTGGTAAAATGAGCTCTGATTATCAGGTTTTTTGTAGTATATCAGCTATTTAAAAAAGCGTCCAGTGCAAATCCTGAAATTCAGGAGTCCGATTCATTTTGTACATAAAAAAGTACAAGGATCCGCCCATATCTCTCCGGGGGGGCGTGGGTCTTAGTTCATTCCCGCACATATATTTGTGAAAAGGAGACTTGTTTGACAGGATTCCCATGAGGGATTAAACTGTATCTAACGCATCAGTGCAAAAGGAGGGGGACGGTGTGATAATCAGCGCCAGCCGCAGAACAGATATTCCCAATTATTACTCGGATTGGTTCTTTGAACGTTTAAAGGACCGGAAGGTCTGTGTGAGAAATCCTTTTCAGCCGCGGGATGTAAGCCTGATCTCCCTTTCCAGGGACGTGGTGGACGGATTTGTTTTCTGGACGAAGAATCCGCACCCTATGCTGAAGCGGCTGGGGGAACTGGAAGGATATCCATATTATTTTCAATTTACCCTGAACGGATATGGAATGGAATTGGAACCGGGACTGCCGGACAAAGAAACGGTATTGGTGCCGGCGTTCCAGGAGCTGTCGGAGTCTGTAGGGCGTGAGCGGGTTATCTGGCGCTATGATCCGATTCTGGTCTCACCGGAGTATACGGTTGCAAGGCATCAGGAATTGTTCGGACGCCTGGCACGGAAGCTGGCTGCCTATACGCAGAAGGTAGTCATAAGTTTCCTGGACCCTTATGCGAATATCCAAAGACAGATGGCACGCAGCGCAGTTCAGGTACCGGAAGCGGAACAGATGGAGCAGCTGGCCCGCTGGATTCCGAAGATAGCGGCGGAATATGGACTGTCCGTGGAGACCTGCGCGGAAGCCGGGGATTACGAAGCCTATGGAATCCGACATGGAAAATGTATCGATGCTTCGCTTCTGGGGCGGATCTGCGGGGGACATCTCAGTACCGGTAAGGATACGGGGCAGCGCAGATTCTGCGGATGTGACGTAAGCATTGATATCGGCGCTTATCACACCTGCAGAAACCGGTGTGTCTACTGCTACGCGGGCCATAAGAACCAGGAAGGAGCGGCGGTCAAAGAAGATCATAAGAAATCTCTGCTGCTGGAGGATATAATCCGTCCGGACGATGTGATCCGGGGCAGAAGTATGAAATCAGATCGGGAAGCCCAGATGTCGCTGGACCAGTTTCTTACTATTTAAAGCGTGAAACAGGTTTGCGGGAACGTATGGCTTTCCATATACAGGGTTCCATAGTGTTCCAAATAAAATTCAGATGAGCAGGAGTGTAAAGTGATGTGTAAAAAAAGTGGACAGGATCAGTTGCGGGAATTTACAGAGAGGAACTACCGGGAACAGATAACACAGGTCACAGACGGAGTCTGGCATGTGCTGGGGGTAGGGCACAGCAATGCGGTGTTTATAGAGGGGGAGTCCGGTGTGATTCTGATTGACACGCTGGATACTCTGGAACGGGGCAAACGGCTTCTGGCCATCATAAAACAGGAGACCGGTAAAGAGGTCGGGACGATCATTTATACACACGGGCATCCGGATCATCGGGGAGGGTGCGGCGCCTTCCTGAAATCGGAGCCGGAGATCATTGCGTTTGCTCCAAAGACACCGCCTCTTGCGCGCACGCAGGCGCTGCAGGATATCCAGAATCTCCGGGGGGCGCGCCAGTTTGGGTATGCGCTGACTGATGAGGAGAATATTTCTCAGGGAATCGGGATCAGGGAAGGGATCGCATACGGGGAGACGCGCGCTTTCGTACCTCCGGCCACGGTGTACCAGGAGGACAAAGTAAACCGTACGATCGATGGAGTGCGCCTGGAGATGGTCAGACTTCCGGGAGAGACGGAAGATCAGATTATGGTGTGGCTTCCGGATAAGGAGGTCCTGTGCTGCGGCGATAACTACTATGGCTGCTGGCCGAATCTCTACGCGATCCGGGGCAGCCAGTATCGGGATATCACGGCGTGGCTTCACAGTCTTGAGACCCTTATGTCTTATCCGGCCCGCTATCTGCTGCCAGGGCATACGGCCCCGCTGATTGGGGAGGAACAGATTCAGCAGGTATTGGGGAATTTTAGGGGAGCCATCGATTATGTGCTTACGCAGACGCTGACAGGAATGAACGAAGGGAAAAGTGAGGACCGGCTGGCTGCTGAGATAAAGCTTCCAAAGGAATATGCAGAGCTGCCCTATCTGGGAGAGTTCTATGGCTGTGTGGACTGGACGGTACGTGCGGTTTTCAACGCTTATCTGGGATGGTTTGACGGCAACCCCACCCATCTGCATCCGCTTTCGGAAAAGGAACATGCCAGTAAGACCATTTCCCTGATGGGCGGCCCGCGGGCAGTGGAAAAAGCGATAGAGGAAGCCATGAGGGACGGGGAGTATCAGTGGTGTCTGGAGCTTTGCGATCTGCTGATGGCGGACGGGGAAGATACGGCCGGTGTGCGCGGCCGCAAGGCAGAAGCGCTTAAGAGGCGGGCAGGGTATGAGACGAGCGCCAACGGCCGGCATTATTATCTGACCTGTGCCCGTGAGCTGGAAAATGAAGGATGATGGCAAGAAAAGAGGTAGAGGTAATAGAATGGGAGAATCGGATAAAACATGGATGTAAGGGAGGCAGGTATCGGATGAAAGTTTTTAAGCATGCATTGGAAGTGGATAAAAGGCAGATGTTGGTGGATATCACTGCGCAGATTCGGGAAGATATCCGAGAAAGCGGAGTACAGGATGGAATTGTCGTGGTATATTGTCCTCACACCACGGCCGGTATTACGATCAATGAAAACGCGGACCCGGACGTGTGCCGGGATATGATCTATGGATATGAGAAAGTGTTTCCCACCCAGGACCGGGAGTACCGGCACTTCGAGGGGAATTCACATGCCCATATGAAATCAGCGGCTGTGGGAGCGTCCCAGACCTTGATCCTGGAGGACGGCAGGCTGATTCTGGGCACCTGGCAGGATATCTATTTCTGCGAGTTCGACGGCCCGAGACACAGAAGCTTCTATGTGAAGATTCTGGAGGGCTGACCGCATTCCTTTTTTTCCGTATCTTACGAAATTGTAAGTCTGTATATAGGAAATGTAAGTTAAAATTATGGTGGCTTCATCGGTTCCAGGCTATGATAGAGTTATGAAACGAATCAAGTGGGAACGGAGGGAAAACGATGAAGACATTAGTGAAATGGATCCGTAAGGCAGGCTATCTGATCCTTTATTCCATACCCGTGCTGCTGGTATGCATCATGGGAGGCCTGCTTTTCCTCACGACAATTCTTTTCAGTTTTGGAAAAAGGATAGCCATGAGATTAGAAGCATGTAACGGTGAGTGCTGTTAGGAGTTTCAAATTATAAAGCGAAAGACTATGAGGCGTCGAAAGATGTTCTCATAGTTTTTTTGTGACTATTTACTTTGAAAACGCGAAAAAAGAAGAATGATTTATGCAAATATTCCCAAAAAACATGCCACGTGTCCTTTTTGTGGAAAACTTAATACTGTTATAATCAAAGCAAATAGAGGAGTATGAAAGGCCGGCAGGGACAAAATAAGAACCCGATGTTATAATAACGTAACATATGAGAATCGCAATAAGAAAGGGCGTTGGTTCTATGGAGTCTTTGGATATCAGAAACAGAAAGTTAATGGAGAAATACCCGGTGATCAAAGAGTGGATACGGAATCTGCCGGATGAGCAGTTGAATCTGTGCAGACCGGTAGAGTATGAGAGGGGAGATATCATCTTCCGCCGGGGCTGGGAGATCCGCTCTGTCTACCTGGTGTTACGCGGAAGTGTGATTATCTCCAGCAGCAATATGAACGGAAATGAGATGTGCGTGGTGTTCGTCCAGGCGGGATCTACAGTCGGTGAGATGGAAGCTATGCTGAATATACATAACCTGATCTACAGCGCAAAGGCGTTTACCTCATGCGCTTTGCTGGAAGTACCGCTTCACACGTTCCGGAGCTGGATCCGCAGTGACCGCAATATCAGTGAAAAATTAGCGATGGTGCTGGCGGAAAAGCTGTACCGGGCCAGCGCGTCTACCGTGCAGTATCAATACATGTCCGCGAACCGCCGGCTGAAAATGCTGCTGGCACAGCACGGACAGGGCAGGATCAGTGATACCAGGGAAGAACTGGCGGAGGCCTGCGGAGTCAGTGTGCGCACCATCAACCGGGCGATCACCGCTCTGAAAGGGGAGGGACTGATCGCGGTGGATCGGGGCAAGATCGTGGTTCAACAGGAACAGCTGGAACAGCTGACTGCCAATATATTAGAAGAAGTGTGAAATTCTACCGGTTACGCGCGGCCGTTAGATTTCAGACGGCGGACAGGAACTTCGTATCTGCCGGATAAATATTTTACAGGAGGTATAACATGAAAAAAGTAATAATGGACTGCGATCCCGGCCATGATGACGCGATCGCCCTGCTGCTGGCTTCCAGAGCGGACGACATCCAGCTTCTGGGCGTTACCACAGTGGCCGGTAACAGCGAACTGGAAAATACAACCCGCAATGCCAGGAAGATTCTGGACTACGCCGGCGTGACCGATGTGGATGTCTATGCGGGATGCGAACGGCCGATGATGAGGGATCTCTACCGGCTGACCGGAGCGATCATCCATGGTGAGGACGGACTTGGAGGCCCTAAGATTCCGGACCCGGTCACTCCCATAAAAGAAGAGCATGCGGTGGACTTTATCATCCGGACCCTGCGGGAAAGCGACGAGAAAATCATACTGATTCCCACAGGCCCTCTGACCAATATCGCCATGGCCCTGATCAAAGCGCCGGATATCAAAGAGAAAATCGAACGGATCATTATCATGGGCGGGGCGGTGAACGATCCGGGAAATATCACGTCGGCCGCGGAGTTTAACATCTATGTGGACCCCGAAGCAGCCAAAATCGTCTTTGCCAGCGGCTGCTGCATCTATCTGAACACCCTGGATATTTCTATGAAGGCAGTATTTTATGAAGAGGACATCGAAAGACTGCGTGCCCAGGGAGATAAGATCAGTGATATTGTCGCACAGCTTCTGGACTTTTTCGGTTCCACACATATTCAGCACTTCGGATTCAAGGCCTGTCCGATTCACGACGCACTCTGCGTCGGTGTGCTGATCGACGAAAAGCTAATTGAGTACCAGCAGACGTATCTGGATATCTCTGTGAATGATCCGCTGACCCTGGGGGAAACGGTGGCGGACCTGTGGGGGATTACAGGACATGAACCCAACTGCTATCTCTCTGTTAAGGTTGACCGGGAATTATTTGTACAGATGATTCAGGAACATATGCAGAAAACTTATCAATCAAAGCAGTGATTCAGGCGAACAGCCGGAAGGAGGAAAAGGTATGAGAAGGTTATTTTCAATGTTATTGGTGGTTGTCATGATCTGTGGTATGCTGGCAGGATGCCAGAGCAAGAGCGAGCCCGCCCCTCAGGAGACGAACAGCGCGGCGGCGGATGATACGAAAAAAGAGGATGCAAAAGAGACAGCGAAGCCCGAGGAATCGAAAGCACCCGAGGCGGATAAGGATCTGCCCAAGGTAGCCTGCCTGCTGAATGGAAATCTGGGAGACAAATCTTTCTTTGATTCTGCCAACGCGGGTATGAAACTGATCAAGGATGAACTGGGATGTGAGACGAATGTGATCGAGATGGGCTTCGATAACACAGTTTGGGAGACGACACTTTATGAAGTTTCCGATCAGGATTATGACATTATCATTGTGGGAACTTACCAGATGCAGGAAGTTCTGGAAAAAGTCGCGCTGGAGTACCCGGATAAGAAGTACATTATCTTTGATTCCACGGTTTCCTATGACAAGGGGGATTACAGCAATGTATACTCGATCTCCTTTAAACAAAATGAAGCGTCCTATCTGGCCGGCGCCCTTGCCGCTATGATCGCGGCTGATGACAGCCTGCCGCTCTCCAACGGAGAAAAGATGATCAGTGTGGTGGCAGCCATGGATATCCCGGTGCTGAACGACTTCATCGTTGGTTATATACAGGGAGCGGAGGATACCGTACCCGGAACCAAAGTGGCAGTTTCCTATATCGGAGATTTCAACGATACGGCAAAAGCGAAAGACCTGGCCAAAGCACAGTTTAATCTGGGGTCCAGCGTAGCTTTCAACGTAGCCGCACAGGCAGGCCTTGGAATGATCGAGGCGGCCGCCCAGAATGACCGCTATGCCATTGGTGTGGATGCCGATCAGGCAATGGCATTAAAAGAAACCCAGCCGGACCAGTCCAAAGTGATCGTCACATCGGTGCTTAAGAATATCGATCAGGTACTGCTGCTGTCCGTGAAGCGCCATATGGAAGGAACCCTGCCTTACGGCAAGGAAGAGGCCCTTGGAATGGAAGAAAATGCGGTGGGTCTGGCCGTCAATGAAGTTTATGATGGGATCGCTACCGCGGATATGAAATCCAAAGTAGAAGAGCTCCAGGCTAAAATCCAGGCCGGAGAGATCAAAGTGCCGTCCGCGTTTGAGATGACAGAGGATGAAATCAGCCAGATGAAATCCAGCGTAGCGCCGTAACAGGACAGAGATAACAAATCAGCTTAATTTAATTGCGATATCTGGCAGTTATAACAGAATAAGGGTGATTAACAATGACCGATCAAGAACAAATAAAACCGATCCTGGAAATGCGGCAGATTTCCAAAGTATACGGAAATGGAGTGTACGCCAATCAACAGGTCAGCTTATCCGTCAACAAGGGGGAAATCCATGCGCTGGTGGGTGAAAACGGAGCCGGGAAGAGCACGCTGATGAAGATTCTGTTCGGCATGGAGAAGCCGGATCAGGGCGAGATCGTGCTGGAGGGCAGGACGGTGACGTTCCGCTCCCCGCAGGATGCCATTGCCCGGGGTATCGGCATGGTTCACCAGCACTTTAAACTGGTGGATTCCCTTACCGTCACGGAAAATGTGACGATGGGGTATGAGCCGGTCAAGCGGGGCTTTATTGACCGAAAAACGGCGAAAGATAAAGTGAGTGAGATCGCGGAGCTGTTTGAGCTCCAGGACGATCTGGACACCGCCACCGGAAAACTGCCGGTCGGGATCAAGCAGAAAGTGGAAATCATCAAGGCTCTGTACCGGGGAGCGCAGATCCTGATCCTGGATGAGCCCACGGCTGTGCTGACGCCCCAGGAGACCGAGGAGCTGTTTGACCAGCTGATGAAACTGAAATCCCGGGGTTACACGGTAATCTTTATTTCCCACAAACTGCGGGAGGTGAAGCAGATCTGTGACCGCATCAGCATTATGCGCCAGGGCAAAATGATAGACACTGTGGACACGGATGGAATCACCGAACAGGAGATCTCCTCCCGGATGGTAGGGTCGAATTATTCGAAAAATCTGACCAAGAAAGCAGCAGAACCCAAGGAGGTTCTGCTGCAGGTAAAGAATCTGACCGCTGTGGGAATGAACAAAAAAGAAGTGGTAAATGATGTAAGCTTCAGCGTCCGGGCCGGTGAGATCACCGGGATCGCCGGTGTGGAGGGCAACGGGCAGAATGAACTGATCCAGATGATTACCGGACTGAGAAAGATAGACCGCGGAAATGTCTGTATCATGGGCCGGGATACGGCGAAGCTGTCCATTCAGGAACTGCGGGAACTGGGCATGTCCTATATCCCCAGCGACCGCATGGAAGACGGGCTGGCCGTGTCGATGTCTATCGGGGAGAATCTGATCTCCACGAAATTAAAGGACCAGCGGCTATACCGGCACCACCTGCTCAGCAAAACGAAAATCCGGGATATGGCCGATGCGCTGATCCGGGATTACCAGATCAAATGCGATTCCCAGGAAACGCCGGTATCCATGCTGTCCGGAGGGAATATGCAGAAGGTGGTGGTGGCCCGTGAATTTACCCAGCAGGCGAGGCTGATCATTGCGGAACAGCCCACCCGGGGGATCGATGTGGGCGCCGCCAAATTCATCCATGAAGAGCTGATCCGGCTGCGGGACGAAAACTGCGCGGTACTTCTGGTGACCGCGGATCTGGAGGAACTCTATCAGCTGTCGGATCATATCCTGGTGATGTATGACGGGCGTTTTTCCGCCTATTTTCCGGAACCGGACCAGGTCTCGGAGACAGAACTGGGCAATTACATGTTAGGAGTCAAATTACAGTCGGAGACTGAGATCAGGAGGGGTTGCCATGAAGAAGAAAAATCTGCTGTTTAGTTCGGCAACTACCGCTCTGGCTATCATAATATCCCTGGTTATCGCACTGGTGATTATCCTGTGTGTCAGTGAACAGCCGGGGCAGGCGGTCAGCGCATTGCTGCTGGGGCCTTTGCGGTCTACCAGGCTGATCGGTTCCATATTTACCACAGCGATACCGATCTGTTTCACCGGGCTGGCAGTCTGCCTGATGTTCCAGGCATCCATGTTCAATATGTGCGCGGAGGGCTCGTTCTTTTTGGGCGCGCTGGCTGCGGCTGCGTTTGCCACAAAGGTACCGCTGCCCGGAATCCTGGGACTGCTGGGGCCGATGCTCGCAGGAGCGGCAGTGGGTGCTCTGCTGTGTCTGGTGCCGGCCTGGCTGAAGGCGAAATTAAACGCCAGTGAGATGGTAGCCTCCCTGATGCTTAACTATATCGCACTGTATCTGGGACTGTATGTGCTGAATACTTACTTAAGGGACCAGTCCTTCGGCGCTCTGGCCTCCGAGAAGCTTCCGGATCAGTCAAAACTGGATAAGATCATACCGGGTACCTCCATACATAGCGGAATCTTTCTGGCGGTTCTATTTATCGTCATCTGTTACCTGCTGGTCTACAAGACCTCGCTGGGGCATAAGATCCGTACCTATGGGCAGAATCCCCGGTTTACGAAATATGCGGGGATAAAGGTAGGATCTGTGATCGTGCTCTCCCAGGTTCTCGGAGGGGCGATCGCGGGCATCGGAGGTTCCGTGGAAGTCATGGGCATGTATGAGCGGTTCCAGTGGACTTCCCTGCCCGGCTACGGATGGGATGGGGTAATCCTGGCGATCCTGGCCAGGAACAAACCGCAGTATGTGCCGTTAGCCGCCATCTTTTTGTCTTATCTGCGGGTGGGCGCATCCACGATGGCATCCAATACGGATGTTCCCAAAGAGCTGATCACCGTAATCCAGGCGATCATGATTATGCTGATCACTGCCACTGCGCTGTTAAAGGGCATGAAGCAGAAAATGGTGATAAAGGAGGCGTTGTCAAGTGGGACAGATTCTTGAGATTATATTCACGGCGGATTTTCTGCACTCGATTATCCGGCTGTCAACACCGATCTTATTCGCCACCATGGCGGCGCTGATCTCAGAGCGGGCCGGCGTCATCAATATCGGTATCGAAGGTACCATGCTGTTTGCTTCCCTGATGGGAGTTGTCGGCAGCGCTTTCACGGGAAATGTCTGGCTGGGGGTATTATGCGCGATGGTATCCGGAATCGCATTCTCGGGCCTTCTGTCCTTTTTCCATTTAAAACTGGAGACAGACATCGTACTGACCGGAATTGCCCTGAACCTGATGTCCAGCGGCCTGACCATCTTCATCCTATACATACTGACCGGGGACAAGGGTGTGTCTACAAAGCTGGCCAGCAAAGCAGTTCCCAATATTGACATACCGTTTATTAAGGATATCCCGGTGCTGGGCAGTATTCTGTCCGGCCACAGCGTACTGACCTATCTTGCATTTTTCCTGGTCATCGCGTTAGCGGTATTCCTCAAAAAGACAAAACTGGGAACCTACATACGGGCAGTGGGTGAGAACAGCGATTCCGTGGAAACCGCCGGCATCTCCGTGAATAGGGTGAGGCTGAAAGCCCTGCTGATCTCCGGCGCTATCTCCGGGCTTGGCGGCGCGTTTATGTCGATGGCTTATGTGAATATGTTTACGAAAGATATGGTGGCGGGGAGAGGGTTCATCGCGCTGGCGGCGGAAGCCATGGGACGCGGTGTGCCGGGACTGTCTATGCTCAGTGCGCTGTTCTTTGGGATGGCGGACGCTCTCAGCAATAATTTGCAGCTGTTTAATATGCCTAGTGAGCTGACCAGGCTGATGCCTTATGCGTTTACGATTGTGGCGCTGGGGGTCTATGCGGCTAGGGAGCAGAGGAAATCTAAGGCTTGATTGGGGGGGTGCTTAGGGCCGGGCTGAGAGGTAAGGGGTGCGCCTTCGGGAGCCGGGCGGCAAATCTCGCGGGGCCAAATCACTTCGGCCGGACCTAAGAACGGCTAACTCCGAAGGCGGGAGAACCTCTTATTGGCAGGGCCCGGAACAAACTCGCCACAGGACGGCTCGGACAGTGTTCCGGGCCCTGCGAGGTTCTCCCGACTTCTGCGTAAGCCGTTCTAAGGCCCGGCCTC